>NZ_JBYNRX010000057.1:0-4742 GCF_057785375.1 Roseiflexus sp. | reverse complement strand
AGATGGGGAGACCGGTGCGCCCTGGCGTTGTCCAGATCACCGCAGAGACGCGAAGGTGCAGCAGAACGGAATGCAGCGCGCCCCGCCGCCCCGCCCCAACTCCCCCTTCTTTACTGGTAGAAAATGGGGCAGGAGGAAGAGGAAACAATGGGCGATGGGACGACACACCCGCACGTCGCAAGCAACAACCGTTTCCCTTGAGAGCGTCCCCTTTGCGCCTTTGCGCCCTGGCGTTTTCCGAACAACAGGGCAAGGGAAAGGGGGCGCACAAGATGGGGAGACCGGTGCGCCCTGGCGTTGTCCAGATCACCGCAGAGACGCGAAGGTGCAGCAGAACGGAATGCAGCGCGCCACGCCGCCTGCTCCCCTGGCGGGAGGGCAGGTGGGAAGAGGGAACAACAGGAATGGGGACGCCGGGGTGAGCAATGGCGTCGGTCATCGGGACAGCTTCTTCGTGTGCTACCACAAGGTCAACTGTTCGGCAATCGGAAATCGGCGGTCATAATGCCGCAGGCGGTCACGTTCGTTCCTTCCGAAAAAGCGTCCATCGAGCGTCACGAAGTCGCGGGCGCGCGCGAGCGCACCGCCAAGCGCCGCAAGGTGCGCCAGGTCGCGGAAACGTCCTTCGCGTCGCAGGCGGAGAATGCGCGCCACGCTCACCGGACCCAACCCCGGCACACGCAGCAGATCATCGCGGTCGGCGCTGTTCAGTTCGACCGGAAAACGCTCGGGGTGCGCCAGCGCCCACGCCAGTTTTGGATCGATGTGCAGCGGCAGGTTGCCTGTTGCGTCATAGGGCAACTCGTGCTGATCAAAGCCGTAGCGCCGCACCAGCCAGTCGGCTTCGCGGAGACGCTGCTCGCGCACAAACGGCGTTGGCGCCCACTGCTCCAGCGGCGTGCCCGCAACCGGTCGAAACGCGCCAAAATAGACACGGCGCAATCCCAGATCGCGGTAGAGCCATGTGGTTGTTTGCAGCAGATCGTGGTCGCTCTCGCCCGCCGCCCCAACCACGAACTGCGTCGCAAGCCCCGCGCGGATGGCGACTGACCGGCTCCAGTCGCGCGCCAGCGCCAGCGGTGTGATCAGATCGCGCAGCCAGTCGCGCTCCGGCGAAATGCGCGCCAGGTGCAGCGCGGTTGGCGCTTCCAGGTTCAGGCTGATACGGTCGGCAAGGCGCGCGGCGCGCTCAATTTCCGCAGCGGGCGCGCCAGGCAGCAATTTCACATGGACGTACCCGCTATAGCCGTGGCGCGTGCGCAGCGCTTCGACCGCATCGAGCATACGCCCGGTCGCAGTCGAAGCATTGCCATCGACCCCGGTGGAAAGAAGCAGTCCCTGGACCGTCTTCCGTTCGACGCGCGGCAGAAAGATGCGCGCCAGCTCGTCGGGGGTCAGCGCAGCGCGCGGCGTGTCGTTCCCTGAGCGCAGCGGGCAGTAGGCGCAGTTCCAGTCACAGCGATTGCTCAGCAACAACCGGAAGACCGGCAACGCGCGCCCGTCGCCGTCGGCATCGGCGACCACGGCAGCGTCATTCCAGCCGGTTGCGGGGGGTGTTGCGCGGCGTTTCCCCAGGAAGCGGTCGCAGGCATCGAAGCGCGCCGCCGGCGCCAGAATGGCAAGTTTGTCGTCGAGGTCCATCGAACCCGATTATACCGCAGGACGCACGACTCCGCACCAGCGCTTGACACACGTGAAAAACAGGAGTAAAACAAACAGGTTTGAAAAACAAACGAATCTCAGGAGCAAACCTATGAGCAGGGTCATTCGTTCTGCTGAGCAGCGCGTCCGGCGTTACTGGACAGAAGACGGCATTCCGGTCCTGTATGTCGGATTGTTCTTCGTTATCTATGCTGCGCTCTTGTGGTGGGACGCCCATACCGACAGCGGTTGCGTCTCGGTCATACGGAGTACTGCGCTCATTCTCGGGATTGTCCTGGGCCATTTCGTCATTCAGGCGCTGAAGGCGCGGGTGACCTATCCGCGCACCGGGTATGTGAAATACCGGACTCCGACGCGTCGAGAAACCGCTCAACGCCTGATTGCTGCGTTAGGAATCGGGGGAGTTATGGTTCTTGCTGTGCTTGCAGGGCTGATGTGGGGAGGCGACGCCACCGGTCAGATGGTCGCTGCATTCCTGGCGTCCCTGTTGTTTGCTGCATTGTTGGGGGCCATGGCCTATCAGCAAGCAAGCAGGCGATATGGCGTCTATGCTGTGCTGGCATTGATCGGCGGGATGCTGACCAATCTCGCCATACGGCAGATCGCGTCGGCAGCGGCGCGCAATGCGATCCTGAATGGCGCAGGCATCCTGACCATCGTGGGGGTGGCAATGTTCGCAGGGGGTGCGTGGACGCTCAACCGGTATCTCCGCACCCATCCACAGATCGAGGAGCAGCCGGTATGAGCGAGTCGATCCTGACCGACATCGACGAGGTCATCCACGCACCGGCGCGGCTGGCAATCATTGCGACCCTGAATGCCGTCGAGGAAGCCGATTTTCGCTATCTGCTCAACGCAACCGGCCTGACGAAGGGGAATCTTTCGACGCACCTGAGCAAACTGGAGGAAGCAGGGTATGTGCAGATCGAGAAAACGTTTCGTGGTAAGATGCCGCTGACATTGTTGCGGCTCACGCCGCAGGGGCGTACCGCATTTGAGGAATATCGCCGGACCATGCTGCGGTTTCTCAATCAGATGTGAGCGTTGGGCTGATGAACATTCACCAAATAACCCGGCATTCGCGCTGCGCCCCGTAGCCCGGCGACTGAAGTCGCGGGCTACGGAAAGCGAAGCCCGCCTGCGCGGGCTGGACCGGATTGAATTCTTAATGTTCATAAGCCCTTACTGAGATCGTGAAAGCCCCTGCGGGGCTTCTCTGTCCTGAGCAAGCTTTAGCCTGCCACTCAGCTCACAGATACCAGATTTCTTCATCCTCATCAGCCGCTGGGCGGGCAGGCTGCGCTCGCAATAACGTCTGTCGCGCTGGCATCTGGAGCAGCGCCACTATCTTTTGCCCTTCGCGGGTCCAGGCATGCATTGTCAGGCGGCACGCAAGCGCGTCTCTGTGGCGCTGCGCCTCGGCTGGCGACTGAAGTCGCGCCGAGCGGGCGTTCCGCCCGGCGTCCACCTGCGTGGACGCCGCCGTTCCCGTCCGCGCAGGCGGACGGGTGGTCGCAGGTCCGTCAGGGGCGATTTCAATCGCTGGCAACCGGAGCGTCGTTTCCTGACAAATCGTGCCTGCACCTGCCCCTCGCCGGTTGCACCATCCAAACCTTTGCCGACAATGGCGGTTTCATTCATCGTCGAGCGGGCTGCGCACCGCGCCGGGTCCACGGCGCAGGACGTGGGTGTAGATCATCGTGGTCTGCACATCCTTGTGGCCCAGAAGCTCCTGCACGGTGCGAATATCATAGCCAGCCTCAAGCAAATGCGTGGCGAAGCTATGACGAAACGTGTGGCAGGTGACGCGTTTCTGGATACCGGCCTGCTGAGCCGCTCGTCGGACGGCCTTCTGCAAGCCGCTTTCGTCCTGGTGATGACGCATGATGCGCCCCGAACGCGGATCGACCGAGCGCCGGCTCGCTGGAAACACATACTGCCAGGCCCACTCACGGCTGGCGGAAGGCAATTTCCGCGCCAGGGCGTCGGGCAGCCAGACCTCACCGAAGCCCTCGCGGAGATCCTGCTCGTGGATCGAACGCACGTGTTCCAGATGAGCGCGCAGCGGCTCATGCAATCGCGCGGGCAGCAACGTCGCCCGATCCTTGCCGCCTTTACCCTGCCGCACAATCAGTTGGCGCTGCTCAAAATCAAGATCTTTCACTCGCAGACGCAAACACTCCAGCAAGCGCAGCCCGCTGCCGTAGAGCAGTTGCGCCATCAACTGATGGGTTCCCGACAGCGCGGCGAGCACGTCGCGCACCTCGGCGCGGCTAAGCACGGCAGGCAGGTACTGAGGTCGTTTGGCAGGGGTTATTGAGAGATCAGCGTCAAGCTCGATCTGCAACACCTTGCGATACAGAAAGAGCAAGGCGCTAAGCGCCTGGTTCTGGGTCGAAGCGGCAACCTCCTCTTCGACAGCCAGGTAGGTCAGGAAGGCGCCAATTTCACGCGATCCCATCTCGCGCGGATGGCGCATGTGATGAAAGCGAATAAACCGGCGCACCCATCCGATGTACGCCTCTTCGGTGCGGAGCGAGTAGTGTTTGCGACGCAGCGCGCCGCGCACCTGATCGAGCAGTCTGGGCGGATGGCCGGAAGAGGACATCTGGAAACCCCTTTACATCGGATATGGAGTGAGCTATACTCATCACAACTAATGTACCGCGCAACGCACCCAAGCGATGCGGCTTCATCGCACGTGAGTTTCAGGAGCGAAGGTTATCCGTCTATCGGGGCATGCGCGGGCATAGGCGGACGCATGGCAGCCGAACACCGTACCGGGCGAGATTAGACGGACGGTTGTCCGTCTCATGTGGCGCAGGCGTGCATAGCCGGACGAAGGGCGGCCGAACACCGTACCGGGCGAGATTAGACGGACGGTTGTCCGTCTAACGTAGTACTGGCTGGAATAGGCGGAGGCGGTCGGTCTACTTCATGTTGGGCGGCGGATGTCGCCATCATATACTCTTGTTTCACTTGGAGGTGAATATGTCACACAAACCCTTGCAACGCCAAATGTTTGTATTGTCTGCCTTCTTATTTGCCATTGCTTCATTCGGTGGCGCATCGGCTTCTGA
>NZ_JBYNRX010000056.1:0-52950 GCF_057785375.1 Roseiflexus sp. | reverse complement strand
TCACGCCTCACGCCTCGCGCCTCACGCCTCGCGCCTCACGCCTCACGCCTCGCGCCTCACGCCTCGCGCCTCACGCCTCGCGCCTCGCGCCTCGCGCCTCTCGCCTCACGCCTCGCGCCTCACGCCTCGCGCCTCTCGCCTCGCGCCTCCCGCCTCGCGCCTCTCGCCTCACGCCTCTCGCCTCCCGCCTCGCGCCTCTCGCCTCTCGCCTCACGCCTCTCGCCTCGCGCCTCGCGCCTCGCGCCTCTCGCCTCACGCCTCACGCCTCACGCCTCGCGCCTCGCGCCTCGCGCCTCACGCCTCGCGCCTCACGCCTCACGCCTCACGCCTCACGCCTCACGCCTCAGATGACCGCCTCGCGCTCGCCCGACGCGGTTGTGCCGCCCTGGATCGGCGGGATGGCTGGATGTGCCGCTGCGCTCTCCGCTGCAGGCAGCCCTGCGACCGCAGGGCTTCGGGCGTTCACGTCCGCGCATGCACGTCAACCCCCTCCTGTATAATAGGCGTGCATCCTGTGCAACGGAGAGGAGAACATATGCGAATTGCTATTATGTCAGACATTCACGACCACATTTCACGCCTGGCGACGGCTCTCGAGCGTGTGCGCGGCGCCGATACGCTGATCTGTTGCGGCGATCTCTGCTCGCCGTTCATCATGCGGCAGTTAGGCGAGGGATTCGCCGGTCCGATCCACATCGTGTTCGGCAACAACGATGGTGATCTGTTCCGCCTGACGACGACCGCAGCGCGGTTTCCGGCAATCACACTGCACGGCGCCTTTGCCGAACTCGATCTTGGTGGGTTGCGGGCTGCCGTGACGCACTACCCGGAAATTGCCATGCCGTTGCTCGAAGGCGGGCGCTACGGTCTGGTCTGCTGCGGGCACAATCATCAGTACACCGTCGTGCAGCGCGGCGCCGTGACGCTCGTCAACCCCGGCGAGGTAATGGGCGAACTCTACGGCGCCGCCACCTGCGCCCTGTACGATAGCGAAACCGGGGAGGTCAAGCGGCATGATCTGTAGCTGCGGCGAACAGTGCATCCGCCATGCGGTCGATGTCGTCTGCGCGCATTGTCAGGCGTTGGCGCTCACTCCAGTTCAAGGCGCGCTGGAGATCGAGAAACAGTGCGCGCAATGTCATCAGGGCGTCTGAAGAGAGAGCAGGGTCGAGTTCGCGCCGGGCGTGGAGAATGTCCGGCAGTTCCGTCAGCGTTCGGTCGTATGCCCAGCGCAGGGCGCGACATTCGGGCGGATGGCTGTGCTGAACAAGGAAGACTCGCTCCGCCTCGGCGAATGCGCCAGTGATCGCTTCGAATGGATACGTTTTCAACACGAAGCGCAAGCGGCCACGGTGAACGACGGCGCTGTGCGCCAGGCAATCCCGCTGCGACGTAGCTTCTCGATGCACCAGGGTTGCGCGCGGCTCGTAGCGAATGCGATAGCCAGCGCGCCGTAGACGCACGCAGAGATCGACATCCTCGAAGTAGGCGGGGCGATACCCCTCATCGAACAGTCCGATGCGTTCCAGCGCCTGGCGTCGCAGAGCGACAGCGGCAAACGTCACGAACTCGACATCGTGCGGCGTATCGTACTGCCCGCGATCCGGTTCGTATCTCCCGATATGGCGGGAGAGCGCCAGGGGCCAGTCGAGGGTGAGACCAGCGTGCTGGATCGTTCCGTCAGGATAGCGGATCTTGCATCCCACCGCGCCAACCTCAGGGTCGGCAAAGGGTGCAGTGATAGCGCCAAGCCATCCCCGATCCGCCAGGGTATCCTGATTGAGCAGAACAATCGTCTCTGGCGGTGATTTCCGCCCCAGTAATGCGCGGATCCCGACATTCATCCCGCCGGAATACCCCAGGTTGTCTGGATTTCTGATCAACACGAATGTGGGAAAAAGTGCGGCGATCTGCTCCGGCGTCCCGTCACGCGAGTCGTTGTCCACCACCACGACGATGTCCGGCGCCGGGTCGAGTTGGCGCACCTGTTGCAGGCAGGCGATCGCCTCGGCGCCGCCGTTCCAGGTGAGTACGAGAACTGCGCTACTCATCGCGTCGCTCCGCCGGCGTGAGCGTATCGATGTCCGCCGTTGGCGGAATGGTGCGCGGCGGCGCTGGCGGCGGATCGCCGTAGAGCGCCGCGCGCAGGTTCTGGTCTGCTTCGTGCAGTTCGGCGACATGCCCGGTGATGTCGCGCGTCTGATGGGAAAGCAGGCGAACGGCAGTAATCAGGCGGGTAATGTCGCTCGCGAGATGGTCCTGATATTCTGCGATCGTATAGGCGGCGCGGATGACGGCAGCGTTGTGATCGCGCTGGCGAGCGATCAGCGGTGCGATCAGGGGCCAGACAATCCGATCCAGGACGAAGTTTCGCACTGTTCCCGGAAATCCCTGTGCCGGAGGGGTCAACCGATCAAGCCGCCAGGTTGCTTCGAGCGCCTGCAGTGCGCGGTTGCGCTGCGCCTGAAGCGTCTGGCGCCGATCCGTCTGCGATGCCGCCTGGGTCAGGTGCGCAGCGTCGATGGCTGCGCGTCGATTCGCAACGTTCCTTCTGAATGTTAATGCGGAAGCGAGAAATGCAACAACCGGTTGCGCGACCGCCGTCCAGGTATACTGCGGCGCCAGGGCGCGCGCCCGCGCGGCAAACTCATGACGCTTCGCCTCATCAGTCAGCAGGGTGATGAGCGCGTGCGCGACTGCTTCCTGGTCTTCCGGCGGGGTCGCCAGCGCAAACCCATGCTCTCGCGCCAGCGCAGCCGCGGGGTCGCCGTCGCTGAGCACGGCTGGCAGACCAGCCCACAGGTAATCGAGCACCCGCGAACGAATGGCGGCATACGCCATTTCGAGGTGCTGGCGGTGGAGCGACACCGTGATGGTCGCATCGAGAAGAATATTGGCGCGGTCGGCGTATGGAACCCACGCCTCGTAGAAGAAAACATGGCGATTGAGCAAATCCAGTTCGGACGCTAGGGCGCGGGCTGCGTCGGGCATGCGCATCGGCGCCGCACCACCGGGATGTCTGCCCGCCATGAAGACCAGGCGTGCATTGGGAACGGCTGTGATGACCCGCGTCATCGCGCGAATGAGCGTCAGTGGGTCCAGCCAGTCCCACAAGCCGCTGTTCCAGAGGATGACAGGATCGGTCTCGCCAATGCCGGAAATGACGCCCCGTATGCCAGGACCGGTGCGCACCGGCGGGCTGTCGGGCAACCCAAACGGCACAACCGCGACCAGACTGCGCAGTATCGGGTCGGCGTCGATCTGTTCGGGAGTAATGCGACCAGCGGACATAAGCGCGCCGAGGTACAGATCGCGCTGGCGTTCGGTGGCGCAGAGAAACAGGTCGCCAGCGGCGAGTTGCCGGTTAAGCAGATCGATGTCGCGGCGGGTGCGATCCTGGCGTTCCGGGAGTGATGCGTTGCGGAACAGTTCTATGTTCTCCAGCAACGTCGGGTCGTACATATCCAGAATCAAGGGTTGCCGTACATCGGCCAGTTCCGGGTGCGACTCGAGCAGAAACCCATTCGCCAGAATGACATCCGCCTGGCGCAGATACTCTGCCAGCGAGGCGCGGTCGCCCATGGCAAAGTGACCGGTGTGCACCCCCGGCGCAACCAGATCGATGGGTTGCGGCGCTGCCAGGGTCACTTCTGCGTGGAGTGACAACACCCGCGCCAGTTCCCAGGCGCGGATGCCTGGACCGGCCATGCGCTGGCCCACCACATCATGGCTGATGATCAACAGACGCATACGTTTTGAGCGGGCCTCACCGCCGGCGCCTGCCGGCCAGCAGGCGCGCAAGGCGCATCACGCGCCCGTTCTCGAGACGTTGGATCAGGTGTTCGAGAGCCAGGATGTGCGCATTTTTTCTGGCAATCTCGGCTTCGAGGCGCAAAGCGTAGGCGCGGCGCTCTGCAGCAAGGCGTTCGGCTTCCTCGCGCAGAGCGACCGCCTGCGCCAGATGATTGCGCTGATCCAGCGCCAGTTCCCGAAGTTGCCGGTTGGCGTCCCAGAGCTCCTGGAAGCGACGCTCATACTCGTGCACAATCCGGTGAATCGGCTCTTCGCGACGCCGGAAGCGCACTGCCCAGGGCGTAATGAACGAAGCATCGAAATCGACGTCGCGGAAGAAGCCGTGGCGCGCAAACCGTTCAGCCCAGTACTCCGGCGGATTGACGTTGAGGTGCGTTGCTTCTTTATGGTCGTTCGGCGATGATGAGAAGAGAATATCGTCGCTCCAGGCGCACATATTGGCGATAGCCGCTTCCGCATCGGCGCGCGGTATATGTTCCAGCACCTCGATGCAGACGATCAGATCGTAGCGGCGACCGAACGGCTCGGTGATTGAACCAACCCGCACATATGGACGTACCGACTCGTCCACTTGAGCAATAGCATATTCGGAAATATCGACACCGTCGGCATCGACGCCGCGGGCGCGCAACTGTTCGACGAGCATACCAAGTGCGCAACCGGCGTCCATTACTGAACGCGGGGCGATCTCAGCGATAATCCGATCGGCGAGCGCACCGAAAATGTCGAGCCAGTGATCGTTGCGCTGATACGGCGAACCACAACCTGTCTGATAATACCAGGCATCGAATAATTCGCCGGAACTCGCCACGGGTGCATTATTCCTATTCTAACCCAACCGATTCTTATCGTAGCGCATGACATGCAGCGCCCGGCATTGTATCATAAATTGCAGGGCATGCTGCCATGAACCCGCTGCATCTCCGGTTCTCGGTTCTCGTGCCGATGCACGGTCATCTGGACAATACTGCTCTCCGTCTCCCCGGCCCGACGGCTGAAGCTGCGGGCTACGATTGCCAGGCCCGCCTGCGCGGGCTAGACCGGGCGATGCCGGATTCTTTGCTCATACCAGGCGGCGTTCCGTCAGACACGATGGTCGCGCGCCCGGTTCGCACGGCGTAACGATCCACAACGGGCGCCGGCAGTCGTGGACGCTGACCGCGCCCTGGCATCAGCAGTCCCGGCGGGGCTTTCACTTGCGGTGAGCGCCGTCGAACCGCGTCCTCAGCGAGGGCTTTCGCCCGCAGCGTTCCGGCAGTGTTGTACGAATGTCGCACATTAGTATCAGTTCTCAGTTCTCAGTTCTTGGTTTTCAGTTCTCAGTTCTTGGTTCTCAGTTCTCAGTTCTTGGTTCTCAGTTCTCAGTTCTTGGTTTTCAGTTCTCAGTTCTTGGTTCTCAGTTCTCAGTTCTTGGTTCTCAGTTCTCAGTTCTTGGTTCTCAGTTCTCAGTTCTTGGTTCTCAGTTCTCAGTTCTTGGTTCTCAGTTCTCAGTTCTCAGTTCTCTCACGACACTGGTTAGGAAACAGTTATGGACATCGTGTACACTTGAGGCGTTGTTGAGCGGATTGATGCGCCGGGCGCCTGGGCATTTCCGGCGCCATAGTATGAGAGGAAGGTATGCGCTATCTCCTAGACCAGCGTTCCTACGACGAAATGCTGAAACAGCAGTACCATCCGCGTGATTGCTATGTGCGGAACAACGAGTACTGCCACCATCTGTACATCGACGGCGTCAAATACACGGTGGCGCGCGCCGTCTACGCCTGTATGAAAGAAGCGCAGGCGAAGAACGATGCCGACGCTATGCTCCATCTCCAGATGCACGTCTCGGACCTGGAACGGTTGATCAGTGCGGCGCGGGCGCGCGGCGAGAATGTGCAGGCGCTGCGATTGCTCGGCGATCCGCCGCCGAGCGATGAGGAAGCGCGACCGCAACTCGACAATTCATTCGTGCCGAAGGTGCCGCAAACCATTGAAGAGACGGGTCTCAACCGCACGTTTCTGACGGAACATTTCCTGCGCATTCTCTACAACAAAGGGCGCGCAACCGGGCGCGAAATTGCGGCAACAATGGGAGTGCTCTACCAGATCATCGAACCGATCATCACCGACCTGCGCAACGTCGAGCAGATCGACATCATTGGTCAACGCGGGTACGGCGACATCAATTACGAGTATGTGCTGACGATTCGCGGGCACGAAGCGGCGCAGGCGGCATTGGATAAAACACAGTACGTCGGTCCCTGTCCGGTCATCCTGGACGACTGGATCGCTTCGGTCAAAGCGCAGACGGTGCGCCACGTGAAAGTGACCCGACGCAACATCCGCGATGCCTTCGAGGGTCTGGTGATGGATGAATCCATTCTCAATATGGTCGGTCCGGCGGTCAACTCGGCTTCATCGGTGATGCTGTTCGGTTACCCGGGCAACGGCAAAACGACGATTGCCGAACGGATCACGCACCTGATGGGCGATGACATTTTCATACCCTACACAGTGTATGCCGACGGCGCGATCATCAAGTTCTACGACGCCGTCATTCATGAGCCGCCGCGCCGCCCGTGGGACGAGGAGATCGAGTACGACCGGCGCTGGGTGCGCATCTGTCGTCCGGTGGTCATTGTCGGCGGCGAGTTGACCCTCGAACAGTTGAACCTGATCTACAACGAAACGTCGAAAATCTATGAAGCGCCCTTCCAGATGAAGGCGAATTGCGGAATTTTCCTGATCGACGACTTCGGACGCCAGCAGGTGCGCGTGTTCGATCTGCTTAACCGCTGGATTGTGCCGCTCGAGAAGCGCTATGACTACCTGAACACCGTCACAGGGCAGAAAATTCAGATCCCCTTCGATCAATTGATCATGTTCAGTACCAACCTCGACCCTAAAGACCTTGGCGATGATGCCCTGCTGCGTCGCATCAAGTTCAAGATCGAGATCATCGACCCCACCGAAGAGCAATGGCGTGAGATCTGGAAGATCATGTGCAAGGTGCGGAAGGTGCCGTATGATGATCGCAGCATCGATTACCTGGTCGCAAAGTGGTTTCGCGCCGAGGGCCGCCCATTTCGCATGTGCCAGCCACGCGACATTCTCGACCAGTTGATCTCGATTGCGCGGTATAATATGGAAACGCCGCTCCTGACGGCGGATCTGCTAGACGCAGCATGCCTTTCGTATTTCCCCAGCAAGGAGAAGAAGAACTTTGGCGCAAAAGTGCGTCTCGATCTCTAGTGCGCGCATCAGTTCGCTACGTTGTATCATACAGCGACGCATCCATCTCTGGATACGTCGCTGTGTGTTTATGAACCATGGTCGTAGTTGCAACGTACTGGTTCTATGAGTTGCAAAGAATTGTGGAGAGAGGAGCGCAGGCAATGACAGCTGTTCCATTCGCCCCGCTGGCCGGTCATAAGTATATGAACCTGACCACCTTTCGCAAAAGTGGTCAGCCAGTGCCGACCCCCGTCTGGTTTGCGCAGGAAGGCGACCAGATCTATGTGGTGACATTTGCCACGTCGGGCAAGGTAAAGCGCATTCGTGCAAACCCACGAGTGCAACTAACGCCGAGTGATGCTCGCGGGAAGCCGCTTGGCGAAACGGTCAAAGCGCACGCACGGATCCTCGATTCGTCTGCGCAGGAAGCCGCGCATCGGGCGCTGGCGAAGAAATACGGCGTGATGTACTGGATGTTCGCCGGTTTCTGGAAACTTCAACGCCAGACGCCCGTCTTTCTCGAAATCACACCGGTGTCGTAAGGTAATTTCCTTACTGTTCATTTGGGCGACACGATGGGGGGTGCAGCAATGCTGCGCCCTCATCGTGTTGCATGGTATAATGCACGCTCGATGCATATGACGAAGAGAGCACAGGCGTGTCATACGCTCTAGCATTGGGTCCTTTTCACCCTGCGTGGCTCGGTCCGCAGCGCTTCATTCTGCGCATCGCCAGTGATCGTGTGGTCGATGTCGAATACCAGAGCGGATTCAACGAGCGTCGTTGCGCGGAACGTCTCCCACGGCTGGCGTTGCCCGATGCCCTGCACCTGGTCGCACGGATCTGCGGTGAGTGTTCTTTTGCCCACTCGCTGGCGTTCTGTCAGGCGTTGGAGCGTCTGTACGAGCGCACTGCCGGTGCGCGCGCCGCGCTGATCCGGGTGACGGCTGCTGAACTGGAACGCGCCGCCTCGCACCTGCGCGCTGCTGGCGCTGTGCTGCGCGCGATCGGCATGGATCAGCACGGCGCGCACCTCGAAACCCTCTCACGGCAATTCCGCGACATGCTGGCGCAGGTGACCGGAGGGCGCATTCCCCCGCCGGTCTGTGCGCCAGGCGGGTTGCTGCGCGATCTGCCGGCGGGCGAACGGAACGACCTGCTGACGATGCTCCCAGGCATAAGCGCCGATCTCTATCGCTTCGTTGATCGCCTGATCGATCAGCGCCTCCTGTTGGCGCGTACAAGTGAGGTTGGCACATTGCCACGCACAGCAGCGGAGCAGTTTGGCGTGCGCGGTCCAATGGCGCGCGCTTCCGGCATCCGTCGAGATGTCCGCGCAGATCAGCTGTATGCATCATACGCCGTGCTCGATTTCAAGCCGATGGTGCAGGAAGGCGGCGATGTGTACGCTCGATTGCTGGTATTCCTGCTTGAAGCGTATGAAAGTGTGAAACTTGTTGAAGCCGCGTTACAACGTCTTCCTGAAGAAGACCCGGTTGTGGAACTGCCAGACGACATACCGCGTGGTCAGGCATCTGCGGCGGTCGAGGGTCCAAGGGGAGCGATTCGCTATATGATCGAAAGTGATGGCTTGCGGTTGACTCGCGTCCAGATCGATACGCCGCGTCAGTGTGATCGACTGCTGGCGCGCACGCTGCTGAGCCGGGCGCAACTGGACGATGTGATGGCGATACTTGCGTCGGTCGCCGTCTGTGTCGCCTGTGCCGAACAATAAGTATGATATTGCTGGCTTTCATCCTGCCGTTGATGGGCATGATCGCCTGTCTGGCACTAAGTCGCTTCGTCGCCGTGCGACTGATCGGTTTGATCGCTGCCGTCACGCTTCTCCTCAGCACGATCCTGATGGTTGCCGGGCGTTTCGCCCACGACATGCCCCTGACCGTTGTCGATGTCGTCTGGTTGGCGTGGAACGATGCCTCGTGGCGGATTGCGCTGGTCGTCGATCCGTTGGGATGGTCAATGGCGATGATCGTCTATGCCGGCGGCGCGCTTGGTCTGCTGGGTGCGGCATTGGCGCTGCCATCAGACCTGCGCGGTTTCGGCGGATTATTCGCTGCATTGCTGCTTGCGCCGGGCATCGCAGCGATTGGCGCGTGCAGCCCGGCGTTGCCAGGGCTGGCGTTCGCTCCGATCATCGCAGGTATCGCGTGGTTCGGTGCGTTGCGATCAAGCGGCGCTCTGTCGGGGTCGGACGCTCCGCTGACTCTGGCGGTGACCGGTGGTGTTGCGATGCTGTTTCTCCTGGCAGTGCTGATGATCGAGCGTGCCGATCCGATAGGCGCGTCACCGCTGCTGATCACTATGGGCGTGCTGGCATCCGCCTGGGTCTTGTGCGGCCTTCCACCGGCTCATACAGCGCTTGCTTCAGCCCACCTGGCGCCTGCCACGCTAGCGACCATGGCGCCGTTTGGATTGCCGCTCATCGGTATTGCGGCACTCCTGCGGTTGCTGCCCGATCACCTGGCATTGCTGGATCAGACCGTCCTTTCTGTTGTGACGATAGCCGGCATACTGGCATTCGTTCTCGCCGCAGCGCGCGCGGTTTGGTCGACCTCGCTGCGCCAGATTGTGGCGGCGCAGTTGAGCGCACAAATCGCGTTGATCGTCGTTTGCGCCGGATGTGGCAGTGCGGCTTTCGTATCGGTCGCTCCTGTCCTGGCAGTTCATGGGTTGATTGCGACACTGGCCCTGTCGTTGGGCGTTGCGGCGCTCGAGCGTCGAAGCGGCAACGATGATGTGACAGCCCTGAGCCATCATCCCGAAAGCGCCCTGCACCTCACCATCGCCGGCGTCGTCCTGGCAACGTCTTCAGCCATCGGTCTACCCGGAACGTGGGGGTTCTGGGCGCGGCTCTGGTTGTTCGATGCTGTACAGCAGTCTGTTCCCTGGGCAATAGCGCCATTGCTTGCAGGCAACGGTTTGCTGGCGCTGGCGCTGGTGGCGCCGATGGTGCGTTTCTGGCGCGCATCCACGCCTTCGGCTTCGCTGCAACGAGCGCATCCGGGTGAGATGCTTCCGCTCGGCGTTGGTGCGCTCCTGGCGCTCACCGGCGCCTTCCCGGCTCTTGTGCAGTTTGTGCTGGCAAGCAATACGCTGCGCCTTCCAGGACTCATGGGTTCAATCGCATCAATCATTGCTGCGGCGCTCTTGATTGCTGCGCCCGTTGCGCTCCGCCGCGCTCGCAAACGCCGTGCGCCGCCGCTGGATGAACGACTGTCGTCTGCACTGACTCCCGATACCATCGGCGCAGCATTCGCCGGTCTGGCATGGCTTGCAGCGCCTGCGCTGCCAGAAACGACACAGACTCGACTTGCAGGAGCGGCACTGCGAATCCGGCAGGGACTGGCGGTGTTGGGACGCCGCTATTACCTGGCTGCTGTCCTCGTTGCGCTGATCGTTGTGATCCTTGTGTTTGCTGCGGGGTAGTCGATGCCACTGTTCCAGATCAATTGGGCAATCATCGGTCTGACCGTCTCCAGCGGGATCATCCTTCTGCTGCGCGACTGGCGGATCACGACGCCTGCGCTGTTCGTCAACTATCTGAGTGTTGCGTGGTTTCTGGCGCAGCAACAGTTTATCACGCCCGATCTTGCTGTTGGCGGGCTCACGCTCAGCACGACGATTGTGGTCAAAGCGATTGCTGGTCTGGCTGCCAGCCTGATCCTGGGGGTCACCGCAATCACCTTCTCACGCGAATACAATCTGGAAGATCTCGATGAATTTTCGCTGGCGGAATTGCGCCGCGCCGCGCGCCGCGCCCAACGGCAGCGCGCCAGTGAACCATTTCACGTGTCGGAGTATGTGGTGCCGTTCTGGGCGCTGGTGCTGGCGGCAATTGCCAGCCTCGCGTTGCCGCGCCTCTATCCAATCGGAAGTCAGACAGTCGATGTTGCCTGGTACTGGCTGGGACTGACCGGTCTGTTCACTATCGTGATTGCTGGTGATACGCTCAAGATCGGCCTGGGATTGCTCCTGGTCGTCAGCAGCATTGATCTGGTCTATACTGCGATTGCCAGCACCGTTCAGGTATTCCCATTGGCGTTGTTGAGTCTCACGACCATTGTGCTATCGCTGTCGGTTGCGTATCTGAGCGGCCTGATGTATGGTCGGCTCAAAACGCTTGATCTTAGCGCGCTGTACAAGCGGTAAGATCGCTTGAAGTCCATACCGTCGCAGGCGCATCCCAAAAATGTATGTCCTACGTGTTGCTCATAACCTTCCCTCTGGCTCTTGGCGCGAGTTGTTTTCTGATCCGAAAGGAGGCGCAACTGGTTGTCGGGGTGTCGGTCGCTGCATTGATCGCCCAGCTTGCGCTCGTGCTGGTGATGCCGGTCGATCAGCCGGTGCGGTTGCTTGGTCTTACCCTCAATCTTGATCCGCTTGGACGGCTGTTCCTGGCAGGGTTCCCGGCAGTGACGGCGTTGATGGTGCTGGCGACCCGCAGCCTGCCGCACGGGGAGCATTTCGTGTCAATCGCGCTCATTATCATCGGCTTTGCATCAGCAATAGTCGTGCTGCTCCAGGAACCATTCGTTGTGGCATTGCTGCTGGTGAGCGCCGGGTTGCTCTCCGTCCTCGCCATTGTCGATCTTCCAACCGGAGCGCCAACCCTGGTCGAGCCAAAGGTCATCGCATCAGCGCTCAAGTATCTGGTGCTGATGGCATTTGCCGGGGCGCTGGCATACATGGGATTTGTGCTTATCAATGTCTATCGTCCTGGCATTGTGCCGGATCAGACAACCCCGAAACTGGTGCTGGCGTTTGTCGTGGTCGCGTTTGGAATACGCATTGCATTGGTCCCGTTCCATTCCTGGCTGCCTGATCTCGTGGAAGACGCCTCGCCGATGGCGTCGGCGCTGATCATTGTGGTGCTGAATACCACGGGACTTCTGTTTCTGATCAGCGTCTTCCAGTTCTTTCCGACGCTGGTGGCGGAAAATGAACGCGGTTTGCAGTTGCTGACATGGTCAGGTGCGCTGGCAGCGCTGATCGGCGCATTGCTGGCGCTTGTGCAGAACTGCCCGCGACGCACGATCGGGTATCTCGTGGTTTATAATGCCGGCATGATCCTGTTTGGACTGGCAACAACGACATCTATTGGTCTGGCGGGCGCCGTCTTCGAGGCTTTCAATCAGATGCTGGCAGTTCCGCTGTTGATGGTCTCGCTGGCGCTGCTGGAACAGCCAGATGGACGTCCGCCCAAAGTGATGCGGCGCGACATGCTCTGGCGATGGCCCGTAGCCGGCAGCGGTCTGCTGGGCAGCGGTGCGGCGCTGATTGGATTGCCGCCGCTGAGCGGTTTTGCAAGCAAGATGCTCCTGTATGAAGTTGCAGCACGCAATAGTGCGCTTTTATCGGCGCTGCTGATTGGTGCGACGGCGCTGGCATTGCTGGCGCTCGCACGCCTGGCGCGCGACTGGCTGAACGGGGCGCCGGAAGATCAACCGGCGCCTGAAACGCCGTTGGTGCTCGGAACAACCGAACTCGACCTGCCGCCACAACGCCACCTTGCGCCTGAACCGCTCATTGTCGTGCTCGTTGTGCTGGCGTTCCTGGGAGGAAGCCTGGTAATCGGTCTGTATCCACAGCCACTGTTCGAAACCATTACCGACGTCATTCGGGGATTGACATTTGTGAAGGGAGAGGGTTAACGTCGCAGGCGGGAAGATGCGAAGGTTGAAGCAGGCAGGAAATGCGTGGAATGCAGTCCGCCCGGCGACTGAAGCCGCGGACTACGGTTGCCAAGCCCGCCTGCGCGGGCTTAACCGGGCGTTAACGGATGATGTTCTCAAAAACCCTTATTGTCCAAATGACCGCGTATTCGTGTTAGTTCTCAATTCTCGGTTCTCGATTCTCAGTTCTCGATTCTCAGTTCTCGATTCTCAGTTCTCGATGGAAAAGCGTATGATCCGGGTCTATCGGTTTAATACCGGCTCATGCGGCGGGTGCGATCTCGAGATCATTGCAGCCGTCAGCAATGCTGCGGACATTGTCTGGGCAGCGTCACCACAGGAGGCGGATGTCCTGCTGGTCACCGGTCCGCTAACACATGGCGCAAAAGCGGCGCTGACTGTGCTGATGCAGGAGTTAGAGGATCATGCGCCACTCCTGGCCGTTGGACAGTGCGCTATCGACGGGCATCCGTTTGGGCGCGGGGGCTTTGTCAGCGCTGCTGGATTGACCGTGCAGTCGTCGCTCGATGGTTGCCCGCCGGAGCACGAGCGGATTATCGAAGCAATTCGCGCTATTGCCCGGAATAACAATGAGTAAGTGGACAAGCAATGGATATCCTCATCGCAATTGGGCTGGCGTTCGTGATAGCATCTGGTCTGAGCGTCCTGATCGCGCGGGTGATAACCGGTGTCCGTATCTGGCCAGCGCCGTCGATGCAGCGCTTCCCACAGAGCATCGATGGATGGGCGGCGCTGGTGTGCATCGTGCTGGTTATTCTGGCGTTTGCTGCGCTTCCCTGGCCCTTTCATCCGGCGAGTGATCAGTCCTGGGTGGGTCATCCGGCTCTGATAGGGGTCCTGGTCGAAAGCGCATTCCTGGCGCCGGTGTTTGCCGGCTTGCTGGCCTCATCACCGCTGGCGGCGCGCGCCGTTATTCGGGAAGCGCAGGTGAATGGCGCAGGACGCCTGGCGCTCTGGGTGGCAGCCGGCAGTCTGCTGTGGGGCGATACGGGTTGGACAGGACTCGAAGTGTTAGGGCGAATCGTTCTGTTTGTTGCAGGGCTGGTGGCGGTTGCCGCTGCCGCCGGTCTCGGACCATTTGAGCCAGATACCAGCCTTTCGCCATTGGGCGCCGAGGAGGGTTTGGATGAGCGTGAACGTTGGCTGGCATACGTGGCGCGCCACATGCGTGCGGGTCTGGCGCTGGCATTGTTCGTGGTCGGCGTCGTGCCTGGAACGGAAGTCGTTCAACCGACAATTGCGCTGATCATTGTCATCGCACTCTTTGCTGTGCTGATCGCTGGGCTGCGCCGGGCGCGTCAGACGTTGCCACGTGTGACGTTGCACACGACGGTGCACTGGTGCCTCTGGTACATGCTCCCTGTTGCACTGATCACAAGCGTGTATCTGGAGTTGGTGACAAGGGGTTAGGGTTCAGGGGTTAGGGATGAGGGGTTAGATCAATGAGATCAATGAACACTTAACCCTTACACTCCCCATTTCCGGTTCTCCCATGGATAGTATCGAACTCAACGACGTTCACAAATCCTATGACGGCGTTCCTGCGCTGCGCGGCGTATCGCTACGTGTGCCCCAGGGCGCCGTGTACGGTGTGTTGGGTCCGTATGGCGCTGGCAAAACGACGCTGATCCATCTGATTGCAGGCTTTCTGCGACCGGATCGCGGATCGATTCGCGTTCTGGGAAGCGAGCAGATCCAGCAGGTTGATGGGCGCGTCGGATATGTGCCGGAGCGAGCGCGTTACCATACACGATACACCGTGCGTGAATATCTCTTCTATTTGGGAAGGTTCAGCGGTCTCTCCGGTGCGAGGCTGCGGCGGCGAGTCGCTGCCGAGATCGATGCGTTTGGTTTGACCGGCGTCGCCGATCATCTGTTAGGCGCCCTTCCACGCGGCATGGTGCAGCGCGTCGGGCTTGCACAGGCGCTGTTGAGCGAACCGGAAGTTGTGCTTATCGATGAGCCGACCGCAGGACTCGACCCAGAAGGGCAACGCGACATCGTCGATCTTCTCGTTGCAGTCCGCCGGCGTGGGTGCACGATCCTGATGGCGACCCACTTTCTCGACGAAGCAGACCTGTTGTGTGATCGTATCGGCATTCTGCATGGCGGGCGCATCGCAGCGGAGGCGGAAACGCACTCACTCCACCGGCCATCGAGCAGTGTCGTGATTACAGTTACTGACCTTCCCCCAGCAACCGAGACGGCTCTGATTGCGCTGTCGCCAGCAGTGCAGTGTAACCGACGCGAGATTACCCTGGCGCCAAATACGCCGGAACTCCAGGCGCAGGTGCTGCGTTTGCTCCTCGATCACGGCATTGCTATCGTGACGCTGACGCCGCGCCGCCATCCAATTGAGGAGTTCTATCTCGAGGCGGTGCGGGGCGAAACAAGTCGCAACGGTTCATCGGAAGCGCCTCCACCTGGTCCTTCGGGTATGGGGGATACACTGTTGCGCGAACTACTACAACAGGAAGACCAGCGGGCCCACGAGGATCAGGAGCGCAAAAGTCTATGAACGCGCTGGTTCGCACGTGCTGGTTTGCAGTGTTCACTCTGAGCGAGTATCTGCGCTCCGGGCGGATCGTCGTCGAGGTTTTGGCGACAGCGGCGGCATACTATCTGTTCTTTCGCCGCTGGACGATGCCGATGACGCCGGAATACTTCTTTTCAACCGCCGGATTGTTAATGCTGGGGTTGACGGTATATACCGGCTCGACTATTCTTGCACTCGGTGATCGAGCCGTAGGATACGTGACGTTGGCGCGGCGTCTGGGGCGCGGTCCATACCTGCTAGGACTATACCTGGCAGTGCTGGCGGTCTCGTGGAGCGTGTATGGCGCCATCTGCCTGCTGATTGCGCTCACCAACCCAATAGGCGGCCTCGGTTTTGTGGGCTGGGTATTGGGAACGATCCCGCTTTTGCTGAATCTGGCGCTGCTGGCGGCGTTTCTGACTCTGCTGACGCCCATTGTGCTGCCAGCGCCATGGCGTCTGGCGGTGCTGGCGCTGGTGGCGCTGGCGTTCTCCGGGAGCCTGATTGGCGGTGCGACACTCTCATCGTTGCCGGCGCCGGTCGCCGTTGCGCTGGATGTCACGCGCACCATCCTGAGCACGCCGATGTTGCCTGCATTCACCGGCTATGCGATCTCGGTCAGCCGGGACTACAACGGCGCCTCGGCAGCCGTTCCGCTGGCGCAGTTGTTTCTGGTGATCGGGCTTCTGGCGCTCGCCGTGTATTCATTTGCAAAGCGCGAGATTGTCTTTTCAGCCTAGCCACTGCTATGCCAGGTGCAGTATAATCCAGTGGAAAGATGACTCAATGAAGACTACCACTATTGTCGCGGCTTGAAGTGCTGGCTTTACCCGTTGTGAACCTGATTGTGAGCGAACGAAAGCCGGTCGAAGCATCGTGCTAGGTTTGTTCATTGGTGACATGCGGTGTGGCAGAGAGGTCTGCCATGGATTCGGCGTCTCCATCAGACGATGAACGATTGATGGCTATATGCCGGGCGCTGGCGCATCCGGTTCGCCTGGCAATTGTACGCTATGTTCAGCGTCACCCGCGCTGCATTGGCAACCAGATTCAGTTGCATTTGCCTGAACCGCTGGCGCGCGCTCAATCAACGCTGTCGCAACATTTGAAGGTTCTCTGCGCCTCGGGTGTGCTGCTCGCTGAGTCTGAAGGACCGGCGACCTGTTACATGATCAATCAGATGCAACTGGATTGGCTCTGCCAGCAGATTAGCACGTTGCGTGATTGAACGGCGGTTGCCGGCGCTGAGTCGCGTTCTGCTGCCATGTCCGATGTTCGACGATACGCGCTCCTGGTAAGCGCCACGCTCATCGTTGCGCTGCCGACCGTTGCCGTTGCCTATCAGGCGCTGCCCGGTCGTGCGTTTGCCGCTGATGATTTCCAGTGGCTGCTGAACGTGCGCGATCGGTCATTGCCGATGATGATTGCGCGCGCCTTCGATGCCAGCGCCGAGTCGCACTTCTATCGCCCTCTCGTCTGGTTGCTGTTGTGGCTCGAATGGCGTCTGTTCGGCTTTGATGCCGGCGCCTTTCACCGCGTGTCGCTGGCGCTCCATGTCGCCAACGCCGCGCTCGTGGGCTGGCTGGCATATCGCATGACCCGATCACGCGCTTCTCTTGCGCCGATGATTGGGTTTACCGTAACGACACTGGTGGCGGCACTGCACCCGGCGCCGTTTGAAGCAGTGGTGTGGGTATCGGCGCAGAGCGAACTGCTGGCGACTCTCTTCCTGCTGCTGATGTTGCATTGCTGGTGGAGCGTCGATGCGTCCAATAGACGCATGCTGTCCCACGCCTTCTGGTACGGCGCTGCTGTACTGCTGCTGGCGCTTGCATTGCTGACCAAAGAGAGCGCCATCATCGGGGCGCCACTGATTGTGCTGACCGAATGGGAAGCGTCACGCATCACACAACGACGCATGGCGCTCATTCCGCTCATTCTGCCGGTCCTGCTCACAGTGGCGTATCTCTTCCTCGCCCTCGATGTGGCGTCGCGCAACTATCTGGTGCGCGAGAGCGGTTATGGCTTCGGCGCCCAGGTGGCGCTCAACCCGCTTCGGAGTCTTGGATTGATTGTTGCACCGCTGCCAGGCGTGGAGTATGGCAGAGAGGCGTGGTTGCCGCTCGCAGGCGCCGGAGCAGTACTGACAGGCGTGATCGCTCTGGTCATTGTGTGGCGATACGGCAAGGGCGCCGCGTCGCTTCTGAACGGCATGCTGGCGCTGATCCTCACCCTTGCGCCAACCGCGCCCTTCGCTTCGGCGCCAGATTCGCGGTATCTCTACCTGCCGGTGATGGTCATTGCGCTGATGGTCGGCAGGTGGTCATCCGCGCTGGCGGATTGGGTGATGGCAGCAGAGTCAGGCGGTCATACCGGGCAGATGAATACCGGCGCACGCGCCCATATGCGAGTCGAGCGCCTGCTGGTCGGCAGTGTTGCACTTCTGAGTGCGCTGGCACTGAGCATCCTGGCAGTGAACGAAGTCGGTGGCCGGGAAGCTCGCTTTGCCGCCGGCGCACGTCCCGGCGAAGAATTGCGTCTGTTTGCGGCAGCGCAGTGCGCTGCCGGGGGAATTGATCGCGTGCTGGTCGTTGAGCCGCCAATCGCAGCGCCTCACGTCGAGGCGATCATTCGCCTGAGTTGCGGCGCCAGTCCGCAAGCAATGGTCGTCGGCATGGGCGATGTCGAACGCGAATTGCGCCCGAATACGCTGGTCGTTGTGTTCGATGGCGGTTTTCCGCGTTCATTGATGCGAACTGCTTCGGGATGAACACAAATCAAGCAATTCTGGCAATACAGTATAATGTCTGGTGTCATCCGGTTGCGTCGCTCTTTCGCAAAAACGTATGGTGCTGCATCAACAAACATCAGACAACACGCCCGATTCGATAGATGCAAGCATAGTCGCACGTGAACGACTGGCGCGTTACCTGCCGGTCGATGTGTATGATCGTGTGAGTCGCACCTCCAATATCGCCAACATCTCCACCGTTCGCCATCATCTCGCAGCAGTGCGCGCCGCCGTCGCAACCTACCTGCCACGCCGGGTCGTTCGGTGGGCGCTTCATCAACGTCACGCGCCGCCCTGGCTGGAGTGGGTGGAAGGCTCGCTCCTCTTTGCCGATCTGTCCGGCTCGACGGCGCTGGCGGAGCGGCTCAGCGTGCTGGGGCGGGAGGGAACCGAACTGGTCACCGATTTCCTCAACAGCATCTTTGCCCGCATGATCGATGTCGTTCATGCCTATAACGGCGATCTTATCTCGTTTGGCGGCGACGCGCTGCTGGTGTTGTTCGACGATGCCGATCATTTCCGAACCGCTGCGGAAACAGCGCTTGGATTGCAACAGGCGCTCAACGGATATGTGTGCAGTGTCGCCGGGGTGGGCGATTTTCCGATGCATCTGCACGTTGGCGTCGAGAGTGGTCAGGTTGCGCTGGTCAGCGCTGGCCATGCCGACACGTGGCATTATGCGGCGCTTGGCGCTGTGGTGAACGGCGTGGCGCGCGCCGAGGCGCTTGCCGGACCGGGTGAGATCGTGCTTGGACGACGCGCCCATGAGTTGCTGCCCGATGCGATAGGCAAGCCGCTGCACAACGGTTTTTTCCGTCTCCACGCTCTTGCCAACCCTGCCGCCCCCCCGGTTTCCGGGCAGCACGATCTGGACGATGCGGCCTCCAACGCAACGCTGACCAATCTGCTCGATGATCTTGATCGCATCGTCCCGTATATCCCGCCTGCCCTGCTGAGTCGCATTATTGCAATTCCGGACAAACCGCAAATCGAAGCCGATCTGCGACCGGTTACTGCGTTATTCGTTCAGATTACCGGGCTTGAGGCGCTGGCGGAAGTGCTGCCGCCTGAGCAATCCGCGCGTATCTTCGAGCGCTACATGACCGAAATGCAATCGGCCATTGCGCGCTATGGAGGATTCATCAACAAACTGGATGTCGCCGAAGAAGGAGTGAAACTGCTGGCGATCTTCGGCGCGCCGGCGGCGTATGAAGATCATCCTGAACGAGGCGCTCGCGCTGCGCTGGCGATGCAGTCCATCCTGCATCGTGTGAATGCGGAGATCGAGGCGCAACTGCATGGCGTCGAAGAACCCGGGTCATACCCGCTATCGCCTTCGGTATCGCTGCTGCGCCAGCGGATCGGGCTGAACCCTGGCGTCGTCTTCGCCGGAAATGTCGGCAGCGCCACCCGTAAGGAATATACCGTCATGGGCGATGCGGTCAATGTTGCTGCACGGGTGATGAGCGCAGCGCCATGGGGCGACATCTGGTGCAGCCGGGTGCTTGCCGAAACGACGGCACGGATTGTGTGCGAGCCGCAGGGTGCAATAGCACTCAAAGGGAAAACGGAACCGCTCGAAATCTGTCGCATCGTCGGTGAACGCGACAGCAGCGAAGCGACACTGTTGTTTCAAAGCATTCAACCCCCCCTTGTTAATCGCGAATATGAAATGGCGTGGTTGAAAGACCACCTGGAAGCAGCGCTTGCTGGCGCAGATCGGGCAGTGCGGCTGGTCGGCGAGGCAGGCGTCGGGAAGAGTCGCCTGCTGGCTGCCCTGGTCGAGATGGCGCGCGAACGCGGCGTGCGCGTGGTGTCGGCGGCATGCCTTTCCTATACGTCGAGCATTCCATACGCGGCGTGGGGCGAATTGCTGAAGTCCCTTTGCGGACTGGCAGCGGGCGAGAGCAATGAGGCGCGTGCAGCGAAAATCGCCGCACACCTGGCGGCGCTTGGTCCCGCGATGGAAGAGTGGTTGCCGTTGCTGGGCGATCTGGTGCGGCTCGATATTCCCGACAATCGGCTGACCCGTGGGCTCGATCCGCAGTTGCGGCAGGAGCGCCGCTTCGACCTGCTCGAACGCTTGCTGCTGCAGGCCGCAACCCAGAGCCCACTGCTGGTCGTCTTTGAAGATCTGCACTGGGCAGACCCGGTCTCACTCGAACTCTGGCGTCGCGTAACACAGACAATACGCGCCCAGGCAATTCTCTTGCTTGGGGCGCATCGACCGACTGGTACGCTGCTGGATGACGATCAGGCTGCAGTCCTTGAAGTGCAGGAACTTCCGGCAGACGACAGTGATCGTCTGGTGACGATCCTGGCAGGCGATGTGCAATTGCCCGAAACGCTGCGCCGCCAGATTGCAGCGCGAGCGTCGGGCAACCCGCTCTTTCTCGCAGAGTTGCTGCGCGCTGTTCTGGCTCAATCGAACCAGACGCTGCTTTCGAGCATCGATAATCTGCCCGACAGCCTGAATGGACTGCTCCTGGCGCGCATTGATCGCCTCGATGAACATGCGCGCAATGTATTGCGCGTGGCGTCGGTCATCGGGCAACGGATACCGTTTGGCGTGTTGCAGGCGATCCAGAGTATCGACCATCTCGCACTGCTGCGCCAACTCACGCATCTGGATGAGCAGGAAATCACTCTGCTGGAACGGCTCGAGCCGGAACGGGTGCATATGTTTCGCCACGCTCTGCTCCAGGAAGTGGCGTACCAGAGTATGCTCTACTCACGGCGGCGTGAGTTGCACGGCCGAATTGGCGAGTATCTGGAGCAACGCTACAGCGATGATCTGGATGATTACTACGGTTTGCTGGCGCATCATTACCGCCTTAGCAACCGGCGCGACAAGGCGATTCACTATTTGTTGAAGGCCGGTCACGCGGCGCGTGCCGTCTTCGCCAACGAAGAAGCATTACAGTACTATACCTGGGCGCTCGATGCGCTGGCAGGAGATGAGCGCGATCCTCGCAGCTGGGAAACCCATCTGGCCATCGCCGATATCGAAGCGACTCTCGGTCGCTATAACCAGGCGCTGGAACATATTGCGCGCGTGCTCGAAGCGCCTGGCATCTCGCCGGAGGTGGCGCAACAGGCGCACCACCGGCGCGGCGCTGTGCTCGAGAAGCAGGGGATGTACGCTCTAGCGCTCGAAGCGCTGGAGCAGGCAAAGCGCATTGTGCGAACGCATCCGGCAGAGGTCGCGCCGCTGGCGGCAGCCCGCATCTGCGCTGACATCGCCCTCGTTCGACGGCGGCGCGGCGAGTATGATCTGGCGCTGGCTGCGTGCGAAGAAGGGCTGGCAATGCTGCGCTCCGATCTGCAAAGCGCCGAAGATGAGCAGATCGAGGCGCGTCTGCATGCCGAGAGCGGTTCGGTGCTGACCTTGCGCGGCGAATATGCGCGCGCCCGCGAATTCTTCGAGCGCAGCCTGCACGCACGGGAAGCGATTGATGACCTGCCTGGCATGATCGCCTCGCACAACAATATCGGTTATCTCTGGCAGTTGCAGAATGATCATCAACGCGCCCTCGAACACTACCGCGTGGCTGAGACGCTGGCGCGCAAGATTGGCTTGAGCTACGCCATTACCTATGCTTTGGGGAATATCGCCTACTCGCTGACGGTGCTCGGTCAGTATGCCGAAGCCGAAGATCGTTGCCGGGAGGCGCTCGATCTGTCACGTCGGTTGCACGCGCAACTGGAAACCGCACAATTGCTCAATACGCTGGGCATCATTCACTATCGTCGCGGCGACTATGCTCAGGCGCACCAGGTGTACGAAGAGGCGCTGAGCCTGCACCACGCATTGGGCAGCACCGATCAGGAGGCGAATGCCCTGGTCCATCTTGCACAAACCTCCGGCGCCCAGGGTGATTATGGGCGCGCGGTCGAACTCGCTCGCCAGGCGCTAGCGACGGCTGAGGCGCTCCAGGCGCCGTCGCTCCAGACCGAGGCGCTCAATGCGCTGGTTGAGGCGCTGATCGAATTGGGCAACCTGGAAGACGCAGCCGTGTATGCAGAGCAGGCAGTTGAGTTAAGCCGCACCCTCGGCGCCGACGATTTGATGGCCATTGCACTGCGGTTGCGTGGCGCGGCGACCGTGACGCAAGGGCGATCCTGGCAGGATGATTTCGTGGCCAGTGCAGCGCTGTGCGAAGCCGTGCAGGATCGCTTCGAACTGGCGCGAACCTGGTGCGCCCATGGCGCGGCATTGCTGAAAACCGGCAACCTGAATGAAGGAACTGCGTATCTAAAACGAGCATACGATACGTTTACTGTATTGAGCGCCAGCGGAGAAGCGCATCGAATGCGTGTTGCGCATCGTGACATGCTCGCAGCATAGCGCATCTTTCCTTCAGAAAGGAGCAGTGCCATGTCTCAGTCGGAAGTCGAGCGGGTGATTGGACGCGCGGTGATTGATCCAGAGTTTCGTCAGGCGTTGATCGACAACGCACACGAGGCGTGCAAGGAGTATGACCTGACGGAAGATGAACTCGACGCCCTCGAAAAACTCGATAGCACCAGCCTCCAGGCGTTTGCCATGACCCTTGACCAGCGCCTGTCAAAGCGCGGTGGCACGGGTTTGATGTGAGATGAGGCGAGAGGCGCGGGGGGTTGTCGGGTAGTGGAGATGTTGCAATGCAACGCCTCCGCAGAGGCTGGCATTGCAATCAGAATACGGTCAGCGCAACGTCGTCGCTATGCACTCCTGATACCCCAAACATACAGACCCATAGGCAGGAGACGGCAGGACGCTCCTCTACGAGGGATCGCCCTGCTGTTGCTTTTGCTGTTGCCGTTCCTCTTTTTTCGAGGGTTTTTTCCATCCGTCTTTACGAATATGAGAAAGTAGGAATGATTTTTTCTTGCGTGCTCTTGCTTTTTGATGCGACTCACTGCTGGCTTGTTGGGACGGACGAGCACAAAAAGGTCTTTTGCATAGAATCCGAGTGACTGATAGTGGACGATAATGTCAACGTGCGTCAGGTTTTGGACATTTGCACTTACCTCGTCCTGACATTTGACAATCAGTATTCCGTATGAGCGTAATACGCGATGAGTCTCTTTACCGGCCTTGAAATAGAGATCAAGCACTGCTTCGTGATATTTTGGTCCTTCAGTTGTCGGCTCTCCATTGGAATACGTCGAACGAAAAGCAACGTATGTTCCCGCGCCTGCCAGGTGACGTTTCGAGCGACGGAAGAGACCTTCCATATACGGCGGATCAAGAATGACACAGTCAATGGAACCTGTATCGTATGGCAGATTCCGACAATCAACGCCGTTCTCTATATCTGTAGCCAGGACCTTGTACTTATCTTTTGGAACGTTTTTCCAGAAGATGCCCTTGCCATATGTGACATCCGCCACTATTGAACCTGGTGGCACATGGAGATCCAGGATTTGCGGAAATAACTCCTCATTCGTGCCGACATGAGCGGTAAAAATCAGATTGCTCGTTGTAACTCCATTGGGAGATTTACGTTTACGTTCATCATCGGGCTTCGGAAACAACGTCAGTTGCTCTTCACCATTGCTCATCGTAAATCCTTTATCAATCGAATTGACGCCCCTTGATCTGCGTGGCGCACATTATACAGAACTGCCGTTCGGCTGTAAAGCGGCCGTGATACACGCGCTGCTCGATGCTTGTCCCTGGCGACGAGCGTTGGCTGAACCTGCCGAAGCCAACGCCGAAGGCAGGAAGCAAGGGGGTGGTTCTCGGATCGTGAGAAGATTCAGACCTCAGCGCTCTCTCCCGGTAAGTGGAATCATCGCTGCCCAATCGATGATCACCCCCAGTCGCCGTCCGTCGGCAGCCGTGAATGTCGGGCTGCGCACTTCGACAAGCGCCGGTGTGTTGCACCGCTCGATCATCAAGGTGTAGGTGCGCCAGCCGGCATTTGCCGCGACCTGCCGGCACGCCCCTTCGACGCAGATACGTACCGGGACGACTGAACGATCAGGATGCGGCGCTGCCAGCCGAAGCGCCAGTAACGTTGGCGCGCCTGCGTCGGCGCCCCCCAGACGCAGCAGTGCGCGCCCAGCGCTCCAGCGCACCTGCCTGCCGAGAAGTTCTTCGGCGGGGTAGACCCCGCCAATGTACCCGAAATCGAGACCATCGCCGATATCCAGCGATGCCGGCGGGTTTTCGCCGAGCATGCGCCACGACCAGTCCAGCACCCGCTGTTCGTCGGCATACTCCCCAGCAAATGCGCGCCGTGCCTCGTCTACGTTGCCGAGTGAACGCTCGAGATCGCCGAGGTGCGCGCTGGCGATGTAGTAGGCGCGGCTTGTGTCCCACGCTGCTCGGTAGGCGACCCGCGCCTGGTCGATAGTACCAAGCGCCCGGTGCGCTGCTCCCAACCGCAACCATCCGTCAGGAGTCGCCTGCGCTTCCAGAGCGCGCAGGTAGGCGTGCGCCGCCCGATCCGGCGCACCAAGCGCCATCCAGACATCCCCCGCCAGTGCGCGACTCCCGCGTGCCAGGTTTTCACTCACCCAACTCCACGGGTACGCGGTCAGCACCGTCCAGAGAAAGACGCCGATCAATGGCGTTATCGCCATTACGAGCCGACGCTCAAAACAGGTAGTGCGTCGCGCCAGTGCAGTGAACGTCCACGCTGCGTATGGGATAAGTGCCGGAAATAAAAAGTGCCGGTAACGCGCTTCGCCGTGCGTGAGCAGCATGGTTGTGAGCGCGTAACCAATCCAGAGCAAACAGAGGGCGGCAGAAGCGACCGGCGGCGCAGACGTGTGAACCAGCATCCGCCGGGCGCTTCGAGCGACTGGCGTGCGAGAGCATGGTCGGTCACTGACCGACTCTGCCTCCAAGAGCGGATCGTTGGTCGAATAGACATGATCTTTTCGGTTCCGTCTCCATACCACGTGCGTCAGAGCGACCATCGCTCCGAGAGCGATCAGGATATACAGCAGGTCGTCAAAGATCAGCGCCGCAACGAACAGGGGCAGATCGACGTCGGCGTAGTAACTTTCCATCAGAAACCGATCCTGGATCGGCTTGATGCGCGCCAGGAAAACCCAGTTCGGCCAGAGTTTGCGCCCGATGATCAGCGGGTCTTCGCGCAGGCGCTCCAGCCCGCGTGTAGTGGCGTAGTTCGCCCGCTCAACGGGGTTGCTGATGTTTTCGAGGGTCCGGTGAATGGTTTCACGGTCTTCGCGCGGCTCGTTGAATACCCACAGGTTGTACGAAAGGCCGGTTTCGATCAGAATGAAGCCGCCATACGCCTGATAGTTGCGGATTGTCCACGGGGCTATGACCGCCCCCGCACTTGCCAGGCAGACGGCAGCCGCCAGCAGCGACGTTGTCAGCCGACGGCGCAGATCGTCATCTGCCTGCTGGCGGTACAGATGGATCGCAAGCCAGCCCGCAGCCACCGGTATGAACAGGAGCGCCAGCGATCGAGTGAGCGCTGCCAGCCCCAGCGCCACACCCGCTGCGATGATCAGCAACCAGCGTTTTGTTGTTGAGCGCTGTTCGCTGACCTGGACCAGACTGAGCAGACCAGCCTGAAACAGCACTGTAAAAAGCGTCTCCGCCATGTACAGGCTGGCAAAGGTAGCATTCGTCCAGAGCACGGCAGTGAGCAGCGCCGCCAGGAGCGCCGCCTGTCGGTTCACCAGCCGGGCGGCCAGCGCATACGCCAGGTAGACGCTGAGCACGCTGAGCGCAATGTTTGGCAACGCAGCCAGGTGGAGCGCGCGCGCAGCGCGAGGCCAGCCGTCGTCGCCCGCCAGCCCCCAGGATGCCGCCAGGAACAGCGGGTAGAGCGGGGCGCGCAGCCAGTGGTAGCGGTCGTAGAATGACCAGCCGCGCCCCTCCAGCAGATCGCGCGCAACGGTGATGTACTCGACCTCATCATTTGCCGGCTCATGGAGCGGCTGAATCCAGAGCAGCAGGCGCAACCCCAGCGCCAGTGCGAGTATCAGGAAAAGAAGCAGGCGTTCCTTCGCTGAACTGTTCATGCAACGGGCGCCCCCGATTTATGGCGCATCCACGATCCGCGCTCGATCAATTGCGACTCCAAGCGGTCGATTGTCGGGACTCGCCCGATCAATGCTGCGCGGACGATACGTTGTGCTCTGAATGCTTACCAGCGCCTGACCATCGTCGGCAGCGCCAGGCGGCAGCGGCAGTCGTACCGTATGCCAGCCTTGCGGCACGGCCATCCGACCGACTTCGGTTCCATCAATACGGACAATTATCTCTGGAAGTGGCGCCCCAGGCAATCGGTCGCCGTTGAGCCGCAGTTCGAGCATGCCGCCAGACCGCGCCGCTAGCAGAATCTCAGCGTGATCGGTCGTCCAGCGGAAACCATGTTCGGCAAAATGAAACCCGCGAACATAGCCAAGATCGAGATGACCAATGTCCAGGTCGTCCTGCGGCGGGGCAATCGGGCGGAACACATCCCATGCCCAGCGTTGCAGGTCTTCGAGCGAAGCCGTTTCGTATTCCAGGTCGCGGCGCGCTGCTCGTTCACTCCCGTGCAGGCGATGAACGGCGCCACGAAGCAAATGCGCGTATGGATGATCAGGAATGGCGGTCAGCGCCGCATTCAGCGTGTCGAGCGCTGCGTCAGCGTCGCCATTCGCAAGATCGGCGCGTGCCAGGACGACACGCGCCAGCGCGGAACGTTCATCGAGGTGCAGCGCTGCCCCGGCTGCGGTGCGTGCCGTGTCCATATCGCCCCGGTCGAACGCACGACTCGCCTGCCAGAGATAGAAGTGTTTTTGCGCCAACCGCCAGGCTTCCGACACATAGGGGCGATGCATCAGTGTGATGGCAACGAGCGCGGCGCACGTTGCTCCGGCAGCCATTATTGCCGGCATGCGGCGCTGCGTCGGCATCCGCCACGCGCTCAGGCGCGCGATCAGCCATGCGGCATATGGAATGAGCGCTGGATAGATGGGCAGCCGATAGCGCGGCTCAACGTGGAAGATCAGGGAGCTCAGCGCGATATAGAGCGTCCATGGCGCGGCAATCACGAGCGTCCAGCGCCGTGTGGGCGCCAGCCAGAGTCCCGCCGCGCCGCCGAGCAGGATGCCCAGCCACAGTCCATCGCCAAGGATCAGCCGCAACCAGACCTGCAACGGCGGAACCCAGATCGCCGGACGGCTGCGCATATCGTCGAAGAACTGAAGCGCGGTGAAGCGGCGCGCCTCGCGCCAGACCTTGGCGATGACGTGATCAGGGTTGGCGAGAATGACTGCAACTCCGCGTTCGGCTGCCAGGCGCTGCCGCGCTGCCATATCGTCGCCAAGGGCGTACAGTTGGCGCTTGACCGCCTCGCGACCTGCGGGATCATTGTCGAGCCACAGATTTTCTGCGCCGGTGGTATCGATCAGAATGAGCGCATCATAGGTCAGATAGTTCCGCAACGTCCACGGCGCAATGACCAGGATGGCGGCAAGAACGAAAGCCGCCGCTGCACGTTTTCCGGCGTTCACCATCAACCAGAGCGCCCCCAGCGCCAGCAACGGCAGCGCAACAGAACGCAGGAGCGCCAGCGCTCCAAGGCAGACTCCCGCGATCAGAGGCGACCATCGTGAAGAGGTTGCGCAATGCGGCAACAGCGCGAAGATGATGGTTAGTCCGAAAAGAAACAGTGTTTCGGTCAGCAATTCGGTTGCGGTGAACGCCAGCGTGTAGTTCAGCGCCGCCAGCAACCCGGCGATCATCGCAACGCGCCGATCACCGAATAGCCGCAGGGTCAGCAGATAGAGCGGCGCAACGGTCAACGCACTAATGATCGCCTGCACCAGACGCAGGTTCTGGATCAGGAGATCGAAGGCAACGATGCACGCCGCCAGAAAAATGGCATAGAGCGGAGGGCGCATCAGGCGCAGTTCGACATACTGGCGTGTGCGCAGCAGCGTCAGCGCCTGATTCAGGTATTCCTGCTCATCGCCTCCCAATGGATACATCTCGTGCCAGCACCACACCATGAGCCGCAACATCAGCGCAAGCGCCATGATCCCGATGACTGCCATGATATGGGCGATGCCTGCACGATCTGGCTGGTTGAAACGTCTGATTAGCGACATGGCATCGTTAGGGGTTAGGGGTTAGGAGCAATGAGATCGAAGAATCCATCGCAGATAACCCTTGCTCCTCAACCCTCAACCCTCATCAACCCTTGTTCAATCCTCCCCAATTCCTCTCTCCCGGCTCTCAGTTCTCAGTTCTCAGTTCTCGGTTCTCAGTTCTCAGTTCTCAGTTCTCGGTTCTCAGTTCTCAGTTCTCAGTTCTCAGTTCTCAGTTCTCAGTTCTCAGTTCTCAGTTCTCAGTTCTCAGTTCTCGGCTCTCCCCAATCTCAACCCGATCCAGCCGCACCATCAGCCGGTGCACCTGACCAACGGCTCCTTCACCCTGCTGGCTCAGGTAGCGCGCTGCATCGGGAACGAACCCAGGACCTCGCAATTCGATGACAACATCCGCTCCGTCCGGCATTGGCGGCAGGGTCGCCTCGAATGTGCGCACACCGTCCGGATTTGCCGGAAAGGCGCCAATCTCATTTCCTGCGAGCAATACCCGCACCGGTGAAGCTGGATGCAGATCGGCGGGCCATCCACGCCCATCAACGGTAAACATCAGACGTTGCGGATATGCGCGTCCGGCGCCGGGAAAACGCAGCAAAGCGCCATCGGTGCACCAGCGATAGGTTCTCCGTTCGGCAGCGTCACCCTCGCCAGGGTAGCAGCCGCGAATGTACCCCAGATCGAGATTTCCGCCCAGATCGATGACGCGGGTTGGCGCAGGGCGCAACCAGTCCCAGGACCATGCGACCGGGTTGGCTGCGTCAACGTGGCGCGGGGTAAACGCTGCGCGCGCGCCAGCCTCGTCGCCCATGCTGCGCAGCAGATCGCCACGAACGACGCTGCCCTGCACATCTCCCGTCACAGTGAGCGTATCGGGCGGCGGCAGCAATGCCAGCGCCTCACGATATCGACCCTGATGCGCAGCAATCAGCGCAGCGCCCAACCGCCGGGTGTCACGGCCCGGCGACCCGTGATGCAAAATAGCGTTGGCAGCGGCAATATCGCCAGACTGCAACGCCGCCAGAAAACGCGCATCGTCCAGTGCGAGCGGCCGCGCTGCAATGGCAATGCCGGTAATCGCCACGCTCGACGGGTACGGTCCCAGGTACGACGCCCACTGTGAGTCGCTGCCTGGCGGTCGTGGTTCCAGATAGGCGTGGGGCGACGCGGCGATCAGGGTCAACAAGCCGGCGAGCAGGCCGCAGGCGACGCCATAGCGCGTGCGCAACATGTCGAACAGATACGCACGGCGGCGCAGCAATGTATTGATGGTCACTGCCGCAAGGATGAAGATGAACGGCAACAACGGCATACGAAAGCGATTGATGGCGAACAACAGCGGCGCCAGCAGGATGTTGAACGCCAGCCAGATCCCGATGAGCGATGCCGGCGCTCCGAGGTTGGGCGCAGAACGACGCACCACTGCCCACCCGATAACCCCCAGCGGCAGGGTGAGGACATACAGCGTATCATCGAGCAGAAACGTCATCAGAACATACCAGATCGGCAGGCGACCGGTCGAAAATCCATCGGTCAGACGTTCGGCGCCGGTGTAATTGATGCGGAACAGGTCAACAAGTTCGATCAGCGATTTCTGAACGAATGCCAGCGGACGATCGGCGATCCGGCAGAGACCTTCACGCATCATCGCCGTCTGACGCGCCGCCTGGTTCGGTTGCGGTCCGGGATGGGGCAGGCACGTGTTATCGGGTGGCGCTGCGCGCCGATCAGGAAACATCGCCAGCACAAAATCGCGCGTTGGCGCGTCACGTCGTTCGCCGGCGTGCGCCGACCATGCGCCAATGAGCAGGTTGAACGCACCACTGGTGTCCACCGGGATTGGTCCGCCATAGATCCGCGAGTTGTACGCCGTCCAGGGGGCAATAACGATGGCTGCCGCCACCAGAAACGCCAGTGCACGTTGTGGGGTGTATTGCCGGACAAACGCCATCCACCCGGCGATCACCGGCAGCGCCAGGAGCGTCTGACTGCGGGTGAGCGTCGCCAGCCCGAACAGCGCGCCGGCAATGATGACGCCTGAGAGCGGCTGCCTGGCGTGCAGCGGGCGCTCAGCGGAGATGGTCGTCTCTGGCGCATGACTGCGAAGCAGCGCCAGTATGCCGCCAAGTATCAGGCAGATGTACAGCGTTTCGGAGAGGATCATCTGCGGATAGATAACGAAGGGCAGGTAGACGCTGGCGAGCGCAGCAGCAATCAACGGCGCCGCATGCAGATCGGACGGCGCGATCGTTCGGGTCAGCGCGTAGATCAGGGCGATGATCATCAGGCTCAGAACGGTTTGGGTAACGAAGATTGCACCGGGATCATCGCCAAACAGACGCAGATGCGCTGCCAGAAAGAGCGGGTAGAACGGCGCGCGCGTCCACAGGTATCCCTGGTGCCAGTCGAAACCGCGTCCATGCGCCAGCCACCAGGCAGCCGACAGATATTCGCCCTCGTCGGATATGAGCCCCTGCCGGGGCAACACTCCCCACAGCACAACGCGGAAGATCGCGGCTGCCGCCAGGAGCGTCAGCAGCGGCAGATGCGCAACGAGGCGCCGGTCAGGACGATGTCGGGATGGCTGTTCCATAGATGCCGGGATTATACCCGACATGGACGGATCTGGCGCAGGCTTCTCCCGAAATTGCTGGCGTGATGCGCTCAGGTTGCTGCCAGTGCACAGTCGATCGCATCTCGCAGTTCGTGTGAGGTGAATGGCTTTTGCAGAAAACTGTTCAGACCGAGGTGAGCAAACCGCCGGCTGGCAATATCTTCGGTATACCCGCTCATGAGAACGATTGGCGCATCAGGGCATGCCTGGCGGAGATCCCTGACGGTCCGGTGGAGATCATGATCGGGCATTATCGTGTCGAGCAGGATACATGACAGGTGTTGCCGGTGTTGTCGAGCAAGGATGACAGCCGTTTCGGCGTCGCCGGTTGTGAGCACCGGATGGCCCATCCACTCCAGCATACGCATTGCGACTGCGCGCACGCTTTCCTCATCATCAATGACCAGGAAGATTTTTTGATAGTCCGGGTATATGACCAGCTGTCCATGAGGAGCGGATGCAGCGCGTGTAGCAGGTCGATGCGCGATCGGCAAGAAGACGGTGACCGTCGTGCCCTCGCCAGGCGCGCTGACGACATGGATGGCGCCGTGGTGTCCGCGCACGATGCCCAGCGTCGCCGGCAGCCCGAGACCGCGCCCGATGAATTTGGTGCTGAAGAAGGGATCAAAGATTCGTTCGAGCGTTGCGGCATCCATACCGCACCCATTGTCACTGACAGAAAGCGCGGCATATGTTCCATCGGGCAAATCGGGCGTTCCAACCGTCATTGCCAGAAACGTATGGTCCACAAGACGTTCATCGGTCGCAATCACAACTTCGCCGGATTGATCGCCAATCGCCTCTGCCGCATTGATCGTCAGGTTGAGGAGAACCTGGCGTAATTGAGCGGCATCTCCTTCCACCAGCGGATCATGGTCGCTCAGGTGATAGATCAGCGAGATGCCTTTGGTAATCGATGCCTGAAGAAGATCCGCCATCTCCTGGATCAGATCATTAAGGCTCAGGAGGGTTGTCTGCAATGGGCTATGCCCCACGTAGGTCAGCATCTGGCGCGTAATCGCTGCTGCGCGTCGGCCGGCGCAGGTAATGGCTTCGATCGACATGCGCTCCGGCGCCTGCGGCGGGAGCGTGGTCAGCGCAAGCTCGGCGTTGTTCAAAATAATGCCCAGCAGATTGTTGAACTCGTGGGCAATGCCCTGCGCCATAACCCCCATGCTTTCGAGTTTCTGGCGGTGCTGTAACACGAGTTCGTATTGCCGACGCTCAGTCACGTCGCGTGAGAGCGCCAGGAACGACTCAACACTGCCATCAGGGCTGATTTCGGGAACAATACGCGACTCATAGTATCGATATCCTGATGGCATCTGGAGACCGAACTCGATTGTTTGAACCGAGCGGGTCTCGCTGGCAGCCTGAAAACAGGAGTCCCACAATTGCGCAATATGTTCAGGCACGCCGCGTTCACGCTGCGTTTTGCCCAGAACGTCCGCGCCGGTCGCCCCGGTCGCCTGCTCGAACGCCGGGTTGACATACAGGTAGCGTCCCTGGAGGTCGTACCGTGAAATGATATCGGGGGCATTCTCGGCAATGGCTTTGAACTGGCGTTCGTTGCGAAACAGTTGTTCCTCGACGCGCTTGCGTTCGGTAATATCGCGCCCGACCGATTGATATCCAACCAGACGCTCGCCGTCATAGAGCGCGCGGTTGGTCCATCGTTGCCAGCGCACCTCGCCGCCTGGCAGAATGACGCGATGTTCAATGGTCCCCACCGGCGACTCAGGAGTCAACGCCGCCAGGTAACGATCAAAATTGGGAATATCGTCGGGATGGATGAACCGCCGCAGGTTGCTGCCGATGATCTCCTCCCGCTTCAACCCCCAGTAGCGACAGCCGGCTTCATTGACGAAGGTGATGATGCCATCGGGTCGTGAGCGACAGATCAGGTCGGTCTGTTCCTCGACGACGGAGCGATACCGCGCTTCACTGTCGCGCAGTGCGGCATTGGAGGCTTCGAGGCGCCCCAGCGTGGCGTGCAGGTGTGAACTGAAGCGCCAGAGAAGCGCTGCGAGCAGGAGCACGGCGCTCACCAGCGCAGTAATACGAAGCGTAGGTGCAAGCGGCTCATACGTGATGAACCATGGCTGCGCCAGTTCGCTACTGATGGCAAGAATGACCGTGATCAGGCTGGTGAGCAGGAGCAACGGTCCGACTTCATGACCGCGGAGATGCTGCAATGTCGTAATCAGGATAAGTGGCGGAATCAGCACAGCAACCGGCAGGCTGGCTGGCTCGACCCATACCACGGTCATGGCGCCGAGCGAGAGGGTTGCAGCAAACAGCATCACTGCCGGATGGCGACGCCGTTGCAACGCGAGGCGTCGCGCCAGCGCGAGCGACAGCCCGGCAACGGACGCAATGACGGCGATTGCCGCGCCGGTCAGATCACTGCTTGCAAGAAAGAGGCCAATATTGACGACAGCGAGGGTGACGGCGAATCCCTGCATCAGGAGAATCAGCGATGCCAGGGATGAAGGGTCACGCAACAGGTCCTTTGACCGTTCTGGCTTGCTCATGGCGCTCCCCTTTCACGGGGAGGAAGTCACCATGCGTAATCCGCGTCATCGCGGTGGAATGGCGCCTCGTCTGCCAGCATGCGCCATTGGATACTGATTCCGTGTAACTTGTTCTCTTTCGACCGACTCCGATCAAGCGGCATGTGCGAACATTCCCGCGGTGCGTTGCAAACGAGTTTTCAACCAAGGAAGGCGGCAGTAACGTTACGTGGTCTTCTATCAACGGTAGAAGATTAACACTTATTGTAGCACGTCTGGCTGGAAGCGCAACCTGGATCAGAGGTCTGAATCGCTCCAGAAAAGATGTGATTCTGATTTGACACTCCCCCCACTATGCCGCTATACTCCCCGCCTGGTCGAAGAGGAGATTACATGGTTCGTCTGATCGTGCACACAGCGGTTATCGGGCTGCTGGTCGCTGCGCTTGCGGTGTTTACCTGGTTCGACAATGAAGTCAATCGGGGTGTCACGTACACGTCGCCTGATACGCCAATTCCATGGGCTGATGTTCCGCAGATTGGCGTGAATGCGTACAATCTCCAGTTTGAACCCAATCCTGCCGATGTCACTCGCACGCTCGAACTGGCACGCGCGATGGGCGCACATTTCGTGCGCATCCAGATGCCCTGGGACGATGTCGAAATCCACGGCAAAGGCGATTTTGTCGATCGCCGCAACCCCGATCAGGTGCGCAGTTCCTGGGAGAAGTACGATTTCATCGTGGCTGAAGCGCAACGCCTGGGGCTGGAGTTGATCGTGCGCATCGACCGGGCGCCGCAGTGGGCGCGCCCAAACGATCACGCCGATCCACGCTTTCAAGCCGGGCTGCTCGAAAATGCCAATTCGACCGGTCCACCGGAAAACTATGCCGATTACGCCGACTTCGTGGCGGCAGTCGCGGCCCGCTACCGCAGCCAGGTGCGGTTTATTCAGGTCTGGAACGAACCGAACCTGGCGTATGAGTGGAGCTGGCGGGCGCCGGAACCCGAACGCTTTGTTGAACTGCTACGAACCACTGCAACCGCCGCGCGCGCAGCCAATCCCGACGTGATCATCCTGTTCCCCAGTTTGTCGCCGACCGATGGCAAGGAGCCGCGTATTGCACCGATGAGCGAACTGGAATATCTTGATCGAGTCTATCGCGCTGGCGGCGCGCCATACTTCGATATTATGTCGGCGCAGGCGTATGGGCTGGGGCAACCGCCCGACGAGAATCGCTACATCCGGTTGCGCTGGCGCCCGGATGCGCCCTTCCGCGATCTTGATCGCCCAATCGATACCCGCATCGATGTGTCGCGTGTTGTGCTGCTGCGCGAGGTGATGGAACAGCACGGCGACGGCGGCAAGGCGGTGTGGATCAGTGAGTTCGGCTATAACAGCGCCCCCGACCATATCCCGGAACCGGCGCGCAGTACCTGGGGACCGCCGGTTTCTGAGGACCTGAAAGGCGCGTATCTGGTGGGGCAACTGGAACGCGCCCGCAGGGAGTGGCCCTGGATGGGGGTCATGAATATCTGGTTCTTGCGCTGGGGCGGCTACCGCGAGCCGGACCCCGCCGATCCGACACCCTATTTTGCCCTGGTTGATCGCAATTTTCAGCCGCTGCCCGCCTACCATGCCATGCGCGCCTATGCGGAACGTGGCGCGATTGCCGGTGTTGGAGCGCATTTCTGGAGTCATCCGGCCGTCGAGACGATCGAGGAAGGAGCGTGGCGGGTGCGCTTCACCGGGCAATCGATCACGGTGCGTCTCAATGCACCCGCCGAAGTCCGGCTCGATGGCGGAACCGCAGCGCCGATCATGCCGTCGGACGATGGCAGTCCCACGGTCATTGCTACGGGATTGACCGATGAGGTGCACACTGTCGAGATTCGGAGCGCTACAGCGCCGGAGTACTTTGTTGTCGGGCGAGAACGACCGCTGCCATGGGTGTGGGTGCTGATGCCAGCGGCGATCACGCTGGCGCTGGCGTCTATTGGGGCGCTGACGATGCTGGAGATTGGACGACGTGCTGCGCGAAGGTGACCGCAGCGCCGGAGGGGCGCCCGGCATATCGCCAGTAGGGACGCCCCTTGTGGGCGCCCGTAGGGGCAGGCACGGGGACCTGCCCCTACGGGCGCCGTTCCAGGTGTGGCGGCAGGGGCGCCCGCGATGGGCGCAGGGCGCAGCGCCAGTGTAGGGGCGCCCCTTGTGGGCGCCCTGATGTGAACAGGCTCATTATCTTCGCGCCTTTGTGCCTTTGTGTGCGATCTTCCAACAGCCATCGAGTGGGAGGTGTCTCTCGTGCTCGCCCCAAGCCTCTATCAACGCCTGACACGCCCGGCGCCCGTGCCTGCTGCTGCGGCGATGGCGCTATGCCTGGCGTTCTTCCACGCCGGTGTGTTGCCGCTCCCGCTCCGCCTGGCTGGTCTGGCGCTCTTCGCTCTGCTGGCGCTCGCGCAGCCGGTTGGCGGACTCGTCTGCGTGATTCTCGCAGCGCCGCTCTATCTGATGCCGACCGCTATCGAAGGCGCCGGGCGAACCTGGCTCTTTCCGCTCCACGAAGTGGCATTGCTGATCACGGTGGCGGGCGTCGTCGGGCAGCGAACCATTCGACTGATCCGCGATCGGAATGCCTTCGATCAAAGAGCGCAGGTTCAACACGCTCGCACAACAGGCGCCGCGTATGCGCCGCATGCGCTGCTGGTGCTGGCGGGGATCATCGGCGTAGCGCTGGCAGTTCCCGAAGGACGCGGCGCGGCGTTGCGCGAGTTGCGCTGGCTGATCGTCGAGCCGTTGCTGTTCTATGGGCTTGTGCATAGCACCAGGATGCCGCAGGCGCTTCTGGCTGGCGCGCTCGCGTTGAGCGGCGCCTGGGTGGCGACCATTGGCGCGTTGCAGTTCGCCGGCCTGGACCTGACGCCGTTGATCGGCGAGAAACGCGCATTCAGCGAGAATATCATTGCTGTGGACGGCGTGCGGCGGGTCACATCGGTCTATGGTCATCCCAACAACCTGGGACTCTTTCTTGAACGAGTCTGGCCCCTGGCTGCGGCGCTTGCGCTCGGCGTATGGAGCGGGCAGCGCTTTTCAACAACGTCCGGTATACAAAGCGCGGAGCATCCGTCGCGCCGTTCCGCAGCGGCGCGGCTTTTCTTCGCCATCTGCGCATTCCTTTCCCTGATCGGGATTGTGGTTTCATTTTCGCGCGGCGCATGGCTGGCAAGCGTCGTCGCGGCAGCCGTGATTGGCGTGGGTTGGTTCCTCTTCAGGTCACAGCATCGGCGGTCCATGCGTTGGCAAGCGCTGGCGCTGGTCGGCATCATGATGGCGGCAGTCGTTGGTCTGGCGCTGACGTTGCGCGGTGGTCCCGGCGGAGGGAGCACCGATGCGCGGCTGCTCCTCTGGCGCGAGTCGCTGGCATATCTTCAACAGCATCCGCTTGGATTGGGACTCGACCAGTTCTACTACTACCACAATCCGGCATTCGGACGAAGCCAGATCGATCCGTCGCTGCGCGGAACAAGTGAGGAATATGCCGCTCATCCCCACAATCTGCTGCTCGATGCCTGGATTAATGTCGGCCCGATTGGCATGCTGGCGTTCGGCTGGCTGCTGTGGCGCTTTTATCGCACTGCGTTCAGCGCCGCGCGTGAACGTCGTGATCTGATGGCGCTGGGAGCGCTGGCGGCAATGACCGCTGCGCTCGTCCATGGTCTGGTCGACCGCTTCTACTTCGTGCCGGACCTGGCGATTGCGTTTTGGGCGCTGATAGCCATGGCAGGAAGCGAGCATTGACATCCAGCAGTAACTGTTCACACTCTTCCTGGGGGCGTAGGCGTTATGTGCGGCGTCCCGGGGCGGCGGGGCGCCGTGCGTTGGCGCTTGCCGAGGCCATTCCGCCGCCGCTTTTCCTTTTCGGAGGCTGCCCCCAAACCCCCCGTTTTGGGCGACCGGCGGCATCGTTTACCCCGAATGCCAGAACCAGGAGATCAAGAAGCAGAACCCCTAACCCCGGTTGCTATCATTGTGCATTGGTACTACAATACGAGCGCTGGAGTCTGGCAATTGCCGGGTGGCACGAGGAACGCCTTGATGACGAACATGCATCCGTCCATTTTTCGCGCATACGACATTCGCGGCGTGGTTGATCGCGATCTTTCCGAAGAGGTGTATCGAACGCTGGGACGCGCCAGTGGTACGTTTTTTCGACAGCACGAGCGGCGCCGGATTGTGGTGGCGCGCGATGCGCGCCCGACCTCGCCGGCGTATGCTGCGGCGCTGATCGATGGTCTGCGCCGCAGCGGATGTGATGTCATTGACATCGGGATGGCGCCGACGCCGTTGATGTACTTTGCCGTCTCCTTCCTGCGCGCTGATGGCGGCGCCGTTGTGACGGCAAGCCACAATCCGCCCCACTTCAACGGCTTGAAACTGCGCCTCTCCGATCCGGTCTATGGCGGTACGCCGCTCAGCAGCGAGCAGATTCAGGAGGTGGGGCGCATTGCGATCAGTGGTGCGTTTGTGGCCGGTGACGGCATGTATGAGCAATACGACGTGGCGGAAGACTACGTGCACGACGTAACCCGTCATATCGCGCTCGAACGAAAGCCCAACGTTGTGCTCGACGGCGGGAACGGAGTTGCCGGTCCGCTCGGCGTGCGCACACTGGAAGCGATTGGCTGCGAAGTTGTCCCGTTGTTCATTGAACCGGACGGCGCCTTCCCCAACCATCATCCCGATCCGCTCAAAGAGGAGAATGTTCAGGACCTCATTCGCGTTGTGCGCGAGACCGGCGCCGATATGGGCATTGGCCTCGACGGTGATGGCGACCGTCTTGGCGTGGTTGACGGAAATGGCGAGATCGTCTTCGCCGACCGCTCCATGATTGTGCTGGCAAAGCAGGCGCTGGCGCGCGGACCGGCGCCGATCGTGTTTGATGTGAAGTGCAGCGTTGTCTTGATCGACGCCATTCGCGCCTTTGGCGGCACGCCGGTGATGTGGAAGACGGGCTACTCGAACCTGTCGGCGAAGATGCGCGAGTTGGGAGCGCCACTGGCAGGTGAGTTGAGTGGTCATATCTTTGGCGCCATCGAACACCATCACCACGATGATGGCATTTTTGCCGCCTGCATGCTGCTCGATGCGCTGGAAAAAAGCGGGCAAACCCTCGCTCAGGCGCTGGCGCCGTTTCCGCCGTTGCCATCGCTGTCGGAGGGTCGTCTGCCATTCGATGAAGAGACGAAGTTCAAGGCGATTGACTTCGTGCGCGACTACTTCGCTGCGCGATACCCGGTTATCGACGTTGACGGCGTGCGCGTCGATTTTGGCGATGGCTGGGGGATTTTGCGCGCGTCGAATACCGAACCGGCGATTACCACTCGTTTCGAGGCGCGCACACTTGAGCGCGTGTACGAGATCCGCAATATGATGATTGGCAAGTTGCGCGAGTTCGCAGCCGCGCAATAAGTGACGAAACAACGTATACGATCCATCGGTTTCCGGATATGCCAATCGTGCGATACACGTACTGCTGGGAAGGCATCATCGCAGCGGATTTCACACTTGATGCGGTGCGCCGCAAGTACACGGCGTTTGCTGAACTGCTCAATGCGCGCGGCTGGAGTTGCCTGGTCGCGTATGATACCCGTTTTCTTTCGGCGCATGTCGCTGCCGATTGCCACCAGGGATTGCGGGCGCTCGGAGCGCGCGTCGTCCTCGGTTCAACGTCGCTGCCGCGTCCGGCAATCGATGTTGCACTCGATCACGGCGTCGCCGATTGTGCCCTGATCGTCTCCGCCGGCAATCGTGACTACTGGCTCAACGGATTGATCGTCATCGCTCCGGCGCCGGGGTTGAATCCTTTCGTCGATGGCAATGCGCCGCCCGTGTGTCCGCCATTTCCTGCGGAGGCTTCCGACGCCGCTCTGATCGATGCGCGCCGCACCTATATCGAGAGTCTGCGCCAGGCGATTGATGTTGATCTGACGCACCAGACGTCACTGACCATTTTCGTGGATGCTATGAACGGTACGACAGGCGGTATTATCCCAGCAGTGTTGGGTAATGGCGCACAAACCAAAACGATCGAAATCAACCGCGATGCTGATGCCTGGTTTGGTCGTCAGGCGCCGCACCCGCATGCCGCACCGCTGGTGCGTCTGCGTAAACTGGTGCGCGAAAGCGATTCGCATCTGGGCGTCGCCATTTCGGCTGATGGTCGAGCGCTGGGCGTGGTGGACAACGATGGTGATCTGGCGCCGCATCTCGACATTGCGCTGCTTCTGGCGCAGTATCTCAACCGTCAGCACCGCCAGCGCGGGCTGGTCATCGTTCCCGCCTCAGCGTCATCGGTGGAATGGGTGCGCACCTGGGAAGCGCAAACCGGCTTGAATGTCGAGTTTGCGGAACAACCGACAGCCCGTATCGCCGAAGCGCGCGCAGCGCATCAGTTGCTGGTCGGAATGACGGAAGACGGGCAACCGACCATTGGGCGCATTGGCGGTGTTGGCGACGCAGCCCTGGCAGCGCTGCTGCTGGTCGAACTGGTGGCGCGCCGCAACGTCAAGCTGCGGGTGCTGCGCGACAAGTTGCACCAATCGCAGGGATCATGACCCACTTATCAGGAGCGCAAGTATCAATATGCAACGCATTGTGCAACGCCTGAGTTCGCTCCGGCGGCTCATCCGTCCGCTGGCGCTGACGTTTGTTGGCATCGTCTTCTTTTCACTTGGCGTTGCATACTTCTTTATCTTCGTCTACCGCACTGCAACGCTGCCGCCGATCTTTTCATTCATCACGCTGCAATTCATGCCGTTATGGGCGCGCGGATTGGTGTTCGCCGCACTGGGATTGATGACGCTCGCCGTTGGCATCTGGCAACTCAGCGGCGTGGCCGTCATTCCGCTCAACACCCAGGTCGATACCAGCGGTGAGCTGGTGCTGGCCTATCAGCGCGATCAGACGCCGCCCCGGATGACGGTTCTCTCGGGAGGCGCCGGACTCCTGATCACTGCCAGCCTCGGTCGGTCGGCGCAACGCTTGACCTGCATCACCCCCGTGCAAGACCCGGTCGAGTATTACTATCGCGCATCGAGCCTGTTCAACTTCGAGAATGTCGTTTTCGTTGTGCCAACGCCTGAACCGCAGGAGGTCTTCGTCGAACTCGACGATGGACAGAGGTTCAATATCAAGCACAATATCGCGCACGATGAACGCCTGGCGGATCGGCACGTCGTCAATATCTATATTGGTGACGAGCAAGGACCGATCACTGCGTCGCTGCCGGTCACGCAGGTGGCGCTCGATGCCATCGCCTCCGCCGATGTGATTGTGTTCGGTCCCGGCAGTCTGTATGAAAGCATTCTGCCGAACCTGCTCATTCCTGACCTGCGCGATGCCATCCGGCGCAGCAAAGCATGTAAAATCTACATTTGCAGCCTGATGACGGAACCGGGTATGACGACCGGCTACAGCGTCGGTGATCATGTGCGCCAGATCGTGCGCTTTGGCGGATTTACTCCTGACTATGTGCTGGTCAACGCACCGCGGATCGATGCCGAGGTGCGCCGGATCTACGCAGCAGCCCGGCAAATGCCGGTTTTTCTCTCGCCAGAGGAATACGAAGAAACCGCTGTCAGCACGACCGACCGCCTCACCACACGCGATATTCTGGTCGAAGGCGCCAAGGTTATCGAGGCAGACCTGGCGACTGCGGTGGTGCAGTTGACGGCGTCGCTCGACCATCCGGGCGAAGGGCGCACGGTGCGCGTGCTGCGGCACGACCCCGAGAAACTGGCGACAGCGATCCTGGAAGTGTGGAAGCGCCGATAACTCACAGAATGGCAGGTTCTGCTATGACTGATGAGACAATTGTGATTTTTGAAGATGAAGGATGTCGCACGTTCCTGCCCTTGACGCACACGCGACCGGTGTGCGACCTGCGCTGCGGCATCTTCACGCTGCGCGAACGGTTGCAGGCATTGACCGGCAAGCCGCCGGCGGTCATCTGCCGTCCCCACCTGGCGCGCGCCTATGGCGTTGGGCGCTGGCCCCTGGCATTGCTCAGCCAGAGTACGCCGCTCACGTTTGTGAACGCACGTGCGCTTGATCTCCACTGGCTGCCCGACCTGTGCGACGAACCGCCGGGGACGGTGTATGTCGCCGACGCCGGTCACGCGCTGCTTGGCGGTCCGGTGTTGGTGGGGGCGCGCCTGACACCGTGGCTGGCGAGCGCAGTGCTTCCCTATCTGCTGGATCAGCGCGCCGAAATGGCGCTGGCGGAACTACAGCGTTTCGGACGCCTTGTCGAAGTCGAGACGCGCCTGCTCGCCTTTCCCTGGGACCTGATCGCGCTGAACGGCGAACAGATCACGCGCGACATTTCGCTGATCGTTGAGCGGGATGGATGGTTCAGCGCTGCCGATCATCCACCGGATCTCCCCGCGATCATCATCAACAACCCAAAGCATGTGTTCATCCATCGCGATGCGCGCCTCGAACCGCCGCTGGCGCTCGATGCCCGCGATGGACCCGTCGTGATCGATACGGCGCGGGTCGAGCCGTTTTCATTTATTCAAGGTCCTTCCTACATTGGTCCTGGCTCGCTTATTGCAAGTGCGCGCATACGCGGCGAAACGAGTATTGGTCCCGTCTGTCGCATTGGCGGCGAAGTCGAGGCAAGCATCGTGCAGGGGTACAGCAACAAGCACCACGACGGCTTTCTCGGTCATTCGTACCTCGGCGAGTGGGTCAACATCGGCGCGATGACGACCAACAGCGATCTGAAGAATACCTATGGGACGATCCGCATGGTGATCGAGGGGTTCGGCCAGATCGACAGCGGCATCCTCAAATTGGGGAGTTTCCTTGCCGATCACGTCAAATTGGGGATAGGCGTGCATCTGAACGGCGGCGCTGTCGTCGGAACCGGGTCGAATATTTTTGGCGTGCACTTCGCGCCCAAAACCATCCCGCCATTCACATGGGGTGGCGAAGTTTTCCGCGAATACCGCATTCAGTCGATGATCGAGGTGGCGCGCAAGGTGATGGCGCGGCGCAAGGTGAGTCTCAGCGCTGAGCAGGAAGAGGTGCTGCGCGCCGTCTTTGCAATGACGCGCGGTGACCGCGTCGGGCTCGACGATGGCGACGCGCGCGACGAGGCGGCGTTGCGGCGGGCGGAGGCGGATGCTGTGCGCGCGTTTGACCTGGTAGAGGCGTCGGGAGGGTGAGAACTGAGAACTGAGAACTGATGCTCATGCGCATTCATTCGCACAATACTGCCGACGAACGTTTTCGTCGTTCCATGCAACCGGGCGCTCGAATATCTTGTCTGACTGACCGCCACGTGGTATCTGACTATCGTCTCATTGTTGCCAGTACCGATCAGTGCGGCGAGACCAGTCCTGCGTGGCGCGCAACCAGCTCTCGATGCTCTCAATAAAATGCAACACCGTGTGCTCATTGTCGTCCAGATGGCGCGCCTGCGTTTTGAGATGGAGAAATCGCTGCACCGCCTGGTCGTGTTGGGCAATTGCCAGAGATAGCGCCTCAGGAAGGGATAATCGATGTTCACGTGCAAGAATGTGGACAATGTTGTGCGGCGCCTTGTGCGTCTGAATTTCTTTGGGATACGACCAGAGATCGTTGTACCACAACACCGCCTGGGTTGCAGCGTGGATCAATTCCTGGACGATTGCGTGCTCGAAAAGATGTGACGGTAACACAAAACCGCGCGCCATATCCGTCAGTGCGACTATCGGCAGAAAGGCGCCAGACCAGAGACGCATATTTGTGTATGTATCACTATCTGGTTGTCTATCAGCGATGCGGGTGGAGACTTCCCAAAGATGCGCTTCCAGCGTTTGTGTCAGCGCACGCTGAAAGCGAACTAACGTTACCGATCCCGCGTGCTGTTGTAGCAGAGCGCTCAGGTCTGCCGCTGCGTGCGTCATGGGATGATCTCCGGCGCCAATTCCGCTTCCGCCGACGACCGCCAGGATCCGCACGTGCAGATCCGCCAGCATTTCGACCGAGTCGACAGAATCCGTCAGATCATCAAGCAGAAAGAACCAGACGGTCCACAAGCCTATCAGACGCAGCATTGAGCGTGATATGTCCGCGTTAGCGCGCGCTACGAATTCCGCCAAAAGCGCCGAGCGCAGGCGTTGCTCCTGCAATTGACTCTGAATGAGGTAGTGAGTGCGCCCCCAGTGGATGATCTCAGTCTCCAACCAGGATGTATCCCGGTGCATGCCCTGCGGAAACGGATAGTTGATGGCTTCAACCGCCTGCCAGTACCAGAGTCCAGTTCTCATGTTGCGATGTCTCCTTCGTTCCTGGCCCTGCCAGTATTAATGATATCGTATCAAATCTGGTCTGCCGCAACATTGCAAAACCGTCACTGTTCTGAGTCGTTAACGAAATCATCCTGGCGCGCGGGTAAACGTATACTGATCCTGTAACTCGTGTACCTGGACCAAGAGGAGCACGCATGATAACCGGTTCGGAATTTGTCCTCAACGCGCGTCGACAGTTGATTCGCCTCATTGCCATCACGCTTACCGTGAGTGGGTGCTCTTCATTTCTCCTTGTCGCCATTCTCATGGTGATCACCCGGAATATGGCGGACCTGGCGCCGTATCTCGGCATTATTGCCTTGGGAATTGGGGGGAGTCTGGCAACCCTGGCGTTGCTGAGCCATGTTGTGCTATGGAAGGCGGTCATTCCGCTCGCGGTCGGTATTGATGGCGCTGTCATTACGAGCGTATTTCTCTTGCCGGAGCAAACACTGGTAGCGTTGCCATTCTTACTGGTTCCGCTCGTCATCGTATGCCTTGGGCGGCATCGTCCTGCGACGCTTACGACGGTGGGAATGAGCATCGTTGCAGGAGCGTTCCTTGCCGATTTTGCACCGCAATCTCAGGTTGATCGCGTTATTATCGGCGATCCATTGCCCTTCACAGCGGGATAGGAATTGTGACGCTCCTGGTCATTATCTGGCTCTTGAGCGACCGGTTGCTTGCCATTTCCGATCAGGCCGTCGCGCTGGCAGACAACCGCGCCGCCGAAGCCGACGCCGCACGGCGACAGGCGGAGGAGGCGCAGCGCACCATCGAACAGCAGTATGCCGAACAAAAACAGTTGCTCGACCTGGTCAACGTGCTTGAAACGCCGGTCATTACGATTGGTGAGGAGGTGCTGCTGGCGCCGGTTGTCGGTCGCCTGGACAGCCGGCGCGCTGAGCACCTTACGCAGCGCCTGTTCAACGCCGTTCATACGCATCGCGCGAATGCGGTAATCATCGACATTGCCGGGGTGCCGACTGTTGATACCATGGTAGCGCAGTTGTTGATCCGCACGGCGCAGTCCCTCCGATTGCTTGGCAGTCGGGTCGTGCTGACCGGCATCACCGCCGAAACCGCCATGACGCTGAGCCATCTGGGTGTGAGCCTGAATGATATGAAAACGGTGCGTGATCCGCAGGAGGCGCTCCTGGTTCTGGGCGTCAGACCGTAGGACCTGCCTGGACTATCGAGAGGGGGAGTGATGAGTCGTGTGTTCTCGGTTGGGTTGCCTTCTCCTGATGCACAATTGCTCTATCACTGGCGTCTTCGTCTTCTGAACCAACTGCTGTGGGTTCTGGCGGTTGTCGGGTTTGTGACGCTAATCGGCGGCGGGTGGTCGGATTATAATGCGCTGGGGGAAGACGCCATCCCGTACCTGGTTGCGTATACGGCAGTATACGGTGTGGTCCTGGCCATTGCTGTCGTGCATCGTATTGGCTTCACAGCGCGAGCGCTCACATTATTGACCATCCTGGCGGCGCTCAGCACGCTGATTCTGGCGAGAGAAGGGTTGCTGGGGGGCGGCGGCGGACGTGTGTTTTGGTTGGGGACGGTGGTGCTGGCAGCCGCGTTGTTCGGTGTACGCGGCTGCATCGCAATGTTCGTGATGTCGCTGCTATTGTTCAGCATCGTTGGAGGGCTTCACATCCAGGGCGTTCTGTCTGTTCCTCCGCAGCAGATCGAAACGCTGAATACTGCGCCAGGCTGGATCGGAGCGGGTGTTGTTTACCTGGCCGCCGTCACGTTGGCTGCCGTGCCTTTTATGTACCTGTTGCAGCGGCTTGGCGCCCTGGCGCAGCGCACCACGCAGGACGCTGCGCTTGCTCAGGAGAATGCGCGCCTTGCTGAAGAACGCGCTGTTGAACTGGAACGACAGACGGCGCGGTTGCAGGAAACCGAACAGATGCTGCGTAATCTGGTTGCAACCCTGGAAACCCCAACAGTCGAGATTGCCGACGACGTCATGCTGGCGCCGCTGGTCGGTCAGATTGATAGCCGGCGTGCCGATACGTTGCTGCGTCGCCTGCTTACTATCGCCAGCGTTCGGCGCACCCGCCTGATGATCATCGATGTGGCCGGCGTCCCGGCATTCGACACGCTGGTGGCGCAAAGCCTGATCCGAACAGCGCAGGCGCTCGAGTTGATCGGGTGCCAGGCGGCGATCACCGGTATCTCTCCGGCAATGGCGCAGATGATCACGTCCCTCGGACTACAGATGGAATCAATCACGATTGCGCGTTCGCCACAGGAGGTGTTGAAGAGGTGAACGCAGGTTGCGCGGCGGAGGTGACCGTCGCCAACGCGTTGAGGGTGCATGGTCGGAATATGGCAGGGCGGCGCGGATGGCGCTATGTTCATGGACAACCTTCGACCGTTCGCCCCTCTACTGTCCGTGATGGTGCGCCGTTGCGGTGCAATGGCGCTACCCGCGCGCCTCTTGCCTCTTGCCTCTCGTCTCAACCCTCCCTCGAAACTGGTATAATACCGGGTGTGTCTCATTTCCGCGTTCACGTAACCTAACCGGGACTGGATCAGGTCTCGACGATGGATCGCCAAGCGCACGATCGGCATATCCACGTGGTCGCCATTGGCGGCGGCGGCGGTGCAACCCATGTGTTGCACGCCGTTGCGCCATTTGCCGCATCGCGCACGGCGGTGATCGCAGTAACCGATACCGGTCGCTCGACCGGGCTGGCGCGGCAAATAGGCGCTATGCCCGCCCCCGGCGATCTGCGCGCAACTATCGCAGCGTTCGCCAGCGACCGGTTGATGGCGGAGATGTTGAACCATCGCTTCGATGGTGCGGCGGTTCCAGCCTTGGAAGGAATGGCGTTCGGCAATCTGCTGATCGCTGCGCTCACCCGCGTGACTGGCGATTTTGCGACTGCCATTGAGCACACGGCGCGCCTTGCAGCCGCAACAGTGCAGGTGCTGCCGGTGAGCGTCGCCAATGCGACGCTGTGCGCTGAACTCGCCGATGGGACGCAGGTTGAAGGGGAGTTCGCGGTGCGCGCACCCGGCAAGTCTCCGATTGCGCGTCTCTTCCTGCGCGAACCGGCGGCTGCCTATCCCCCGGCGCTCGCCGCGATCCGCAACGCCGATCTGGTGACGCTTGGTCCGGGAAGTCTCTGGACGTCCACGCTTGCCTGTGTGCAATTCGCGGGTGTGGTGGAGGCGCTCGCCGATTGCCGTGGAACGGTGGCGTATGTCTGCAACTCGACCACGCAGCCGGGACAGACGGATGGTTACCGGTGCATTGATCACGTACAACGGGTCGTCGAGGCGCTGGGTCCGGGTGTGCTCGATGTGGCGTTGATCAATGCCAGCGACCCCGATCCGGCGGCAGTTCGTTCGTATGCAGAAGAAGGATTACACCTTCTGCGCCCCGACGATGACGAAATTGCTGCCATCCGCGCATCTGGCGTTGTGCCGCTGGTGCATGAACTGACCAGGGATGTGGAACCCCGACGCGCGCTGTGGAACAAACAGGATACGATCCGGTATGATACCGAAGCGCTGCGTGCAGCGCTCCGTGAGATCGTGATGATGAAAGGCGACTCCAATGGCTGATCCGCGTGTCGAAAAAATGGCACAGGTGCTGGCGCACTACTCGCTGGCGCTCAAGCCAGAAGATCTGTTCCGTATCATTGCACCGCCTGCCGCCGCGCCTTTGGTGCGGGCGTTGTACAAAGAGGCGTTGCTGGCGGGCGCCAACCCATATCTGGCGATGACCCTCGAAGAAACGGATGAACTGCTCCTGCGCCACGGCGCCGACGCGCAGATCGGATATGTCTCGCCGATGATGCGCCAGGAAATCGAGGAAATCAATGCTACCGTTCGGATCATGGCCAGCGAGAATACCCGCGCGCTTTCGGGGGTCGACCCGCACAAGATTGCGTTGCGTCGCCAGGCAATGAGCGACCTCCAGAAGCGCGTGATGCAACGCTCCGCCGAAGGAACGCTCAACTGGTGCGTGACCCTTTTCCCGACCAACGCCGCCGCGCAGGATGCCGATATGTCGTTGAGTGATTTCGAGGAGTTTGTCTATCGCGCCTGCAAACTGCACTACGACGATCCGGTCGCCGAATGGCGCAGGACGCTCGCAGAACAACAGCGGATCGTCGATTTCCTGAATACATGCAGCGTTATTCGCCTGGCAGCGCCGGATACCGACCTGACCTACCGCGTCGCCGGGCGAACCTGGATCAACTGCGCCGGCGACCGGAACTTCCCCGATGGCGAGGTCTTCTCAAGTTGCGATGAAACGGCGACCCAGGGGTATATCCGCTACACCTTCCCGGCAATCTATGCCGGTCGTGAAGTCGAAGACATCCGTTTGTGGTTCGAGGACGGTAAGGTCGTCAGGGCAACCGCTGCGAAGGGTGAAGACTTGCTCCATTCGCTGCTCGATATGGACGAAGGAGCACGGCGGTTGGGCGAGGTCGCCTTCGGCACGAACTACGATATTACGAGATTCAGTCGTAATATCCTGTTCGACGAAAAGATCGGCGGCACGGTTCACCTGGCGCTTGGAGCGGGCTACCCGGAGACCGGATCGCGCAATACGTCGGCGCTCCATTGGGATATGATCTGCGATATGCGCCAGGGCGAGGCATACGCCGATGGACGACTGATCTACAAAGAGGGGAAATTCCTGATTTGACCGTAGACGATGTACTGGTCATAGGCGCGGGTCCGACCGGGCTGGCAATCGCAGCGGCGCTGAGCGAAACCGGTCTGCGTGTTGCAGGGCTGTCGGCAGCGACGCCCACGAAGCCATGGCAGAATACGTATGGCGTCTGGCTCGATGAACTGCCGGCGCTGGAATTGCGTGCCACTCTGGGCTATCGCTGGTCGGATGTTGTGGTGCGCGCCGGGCGCCGAACCATTCCGCTCCAACGGGAATATGGACTGTTCGATAACCGGCAGTTGCAGCACTATCTTCTCGAATGCTGCGAGCGCCACGGGGTTGTCTGGCAGAACGGCGTCGCCGCTGATGTCGAGCATCGCGCGTCACATTCGCTGGTGAACACGCGCGATGGGTGCACGTTTGCGGCGCGACTTGTGGTGGATGCCAGCGGGCATTCACCAGCGTTGCTCCGTCGTCCTGCCGCATCGCAGGTGGCGCGCCAGGCGGCGTATGGCATTGTCGGCGAGTTCTCCGCTCCGCCGGTGCAACCCGGTCAAATGGTGCTGATGGATTATCGCACCGGTCACCTGACGCCGGAAGAACAGCGCGAGCCGCCGACATTTCTGTATGCGATGGACCTGGGTGACGGGCAGTTCTTTGTCGAAGAAACGTCGCTGGCGCATGTTCCTGGCGTGTCGCTCTCGACTCTCGAACGGCGGCTGCGGCGGCGGCTGGACGCCGGCGGCGCGGCGGTGCGGCAGGTGATGCACATTGAGCGCTGCCTTTTCCCAATGAACAACCCGCTGCCGTATCTCGATCAGCCGGTCATGGGGTTTGGCGGCGCGGCGAGTATGGTGCATCCGCCGTCGGGCTACATGGTTGGCAAAGCGCTGCGTTACGCCCCCGAAGTGGCGCAGGCGATTGCACAGGCGCTTGGCGCATCCGGCTCAACCCCGCTCAGCGCGGCGCGCGCCGGCTGGCAAACCCTCTGGTCCCCGGCGCGTGTGCGTCGGCGGCAGTTGTACCTGTTCGGACTGGCAAGCCTGATGCGGTGCGACAGCGCAACAATTCAGGCGTTCTTCGAGGCGTTTTTCCACCTGCCGCGCCACGAGTGGACGGGATATCTGTCGGATACATTGAGCACGGCGGAACTGGCGCGCACCATGCTGCGCCTGTTCGTGCGCGTACCAGGGAAAGTGCGTCGCACGCTGATGGCGGCGGCCGGCGCAGAACACGCCCTGCTGCGTCGCGCGGCATTTGGGCAGGCGTAACGCTCCAACCTTCACCCCTCCCAAACGGCATACCACCTTCGACTGATGCCTGGCTTTCACAATTCACCCTTGCCATCCTCCGTTCGTCTCTGTTGAATGCTGTCGATCAGGGCTATACTGTTGCCGGAAACGCGCAAACTCGCAACAATTCACGTCCTGCTGCGTCGAACAAGGCAGAAAGGGTTCTCAGCAGGCGTACCACTGCACAATGGCTGGATGATGACGGAAGGAGCGTATTGTGTTCAAAGGCTGGTTTCAGCTTAAAACTGCACCTGTTGCCGCGCATGCGGATGGCGCATACCGTAACGGCAACACAACGCTCATCGAACTGTGTAACGTCACCAAAATCTTCGAGACGGCGGCAGGACCGTTCACTGCACTCGACAACATCACCCTCAATGTCGATCGCGGTGAGTTCGTGGCGATTATTGGCAAATCGGGCAGCGGCAAATCCACGCTCATGAACATGATCTCTGGCATTGATCGGCCAACGTCGGGCGAGGTGTTCATTGGCGATACTGCTGTGCATACCCTGAACGAGAGCGAAATGGCCGTCTGGCGCGGTCGCAATGTCGGGATCGTGTTTCAATTCTTCCAGTTGCTACCGGCGCTCTCGCTGGTCGAAAACGTGATGCTGCCGATGGACTTCTGCAACATGTTTACGCCGCGCGAACGGCGCGAACGGGCGATGATGCTGCTCGAACAGGTCGATATGACCGATCAGGCGCATAAACTTCCCTCCGCCATTTCCGGCGGTCAGCAGCAGCGTGTTGCCATCGCCCGCGCTCTTGCCAATGACCCGCCGATCATTCTGGCAGACGAGCCAACCGGTAACCTCGACTCGAAAACGGCGCAGCAGGTGTTTGCGCTGTTCGAGCGCCTGGTCGATCAGGGCAAAACCATTCTGATGGTCACTCACGACAGCGACATGGCGCGGCGCGTCAGTCGGGCGGTGATCATCGCCGACGGACGGATCGTCAATGAGTACGTCGCGCAGGCGCTCTCCACTCTGACGCTCGATCAACTGGGATGGGTGATGCGTCACGCCGAGACCCGCACCTACGCGCCTGGCACGATCATTCTCGAACAGGGCAAACCCGCCGACAACTTCTACATCATCACCAAAGGCGAAGTCGAGGTCTTTATCGAGCATCCCGATGGCGGCGAAATCATCGTCAATCACCTGAGCAGCGGCGCCTACTTTGGTGAAATCGGTCTGTTGCGCGAAGGGCGCCGTACTGCCAGTGTGCGCGCCAGTTTCGCCACCGGTTGCGAGGTTGCCGTGCTCGACCAGCAGGAGTTTCACACCTTGCTGGCAGAGTCGGAGACGACGCGCCACGCCATCGATCGGGTCGCAAACGAACGTGATGCGCACACCCGCGCGGTGGACGCCGGCGCGTTGTGGGTTTCTTGTGATGTGTCTCAAAGAGAGTGAGGCAGAGGCATGTTCCGGTTTTCCATCAAACAAACCGTCGTGGCGGCGGCGCTGCTGGCGTTGACCGCCTGCGGCGGGCAGGTGACCACCACTCAACCCACTCCTGTTCCGCCGGTACGCGCCGATGAGCGGGTTGTCGCCGAAGGCCGTGTGGTGCCGGTGCGCAGCGCGGCATTGGCGATGAACAGCAATGGCGTCGTGGCGGAAGTGCTCGTGGCAGAAGGCGATATGGTGCAGCCACAACAGGCTCTGCTCCGGCTCGACACTCGACGGCAGGAAGCGCTGGTAGCGCAGGCGGAGGCCGACAAGGCGCGCGCTGAGGCTACGCTGGCGCGTCTGAAAGCAGGCCCGACCGAAGAAGAGATCATGGCTGCCGAAGCGCAGGTCCGACGCGCCGAAGCGCAACTGCAACAGGTGCGCGGCAGCGTGACCAATCGCGACATTCTGGCTGCTGAAGCGCGGCTCCAGCAGGCGCGCGCGCGTCTGGCAGAACTCGAACGCGCCAGCAATCGTCCTGAAGTCATCCAGGCAAAAGCCCGCTTCGACGAAGCGCGCACAACGCTCGAAGCGGAAAAAGTGCGCCTCTCGGCTGCCAAGACTGATGCCCGCCTGCGTATGGAGCAAGCGGTTGATGCCCTCACACGCGCCCAATCAGCCTGGGTGGTCGCCAAAAACGAGTGGGACGCCGTCCAGAGAGACGGCAATCACCCGACGCTGGGGTATGGATTGAATGAAGCCGAAAAACGCAAGTTCTACGATGCATTCGTACAGGCGGAAACGGCGTTACGCAGCGCCGAGAGCAGCGTCGAGCAGGCGCGCGTGGCATACGACGCCGCCCGCCAGGCAGAGGCGGTTGGCGTGAGCGCCGCCGAGCAGCGCGTCATCGAAGCGCAGGCGGCATACGACCGCGTGCTGCGCAGCACGAACAACGACGAACTCGCCGCCGCGCGCGCTGAAGTGGCGGATGCGCAGGCGCGCCTCGACCGCCTCGGCGGTGAAGAGCGCGCCGGCGCCATTGCCGTCGCCGAAGCGGCGCTGGCGGAAGCGCAAGCCAACCTGGCGCGTCTGAAGGCCGGGCCGACTGCCGCTCAGATCGCCGAAGCGGAAGCAGAGGTGCGTCGCGCCACGGCCGCACTGCTCGCCGCTCAAACGCAACTCGGCGAAATGACTCTGCGTGCGCCATTCGGTGGACAGGTGGCTTCGGTCAACGTCAAGCCGGGCGAATATGTGGCGCCTGGCACAGCGCTGATTACCATCGGCGATCCGTCAGCCTGGCAGATCGAAACCACCGATCTGACCGAACTGAGCATCGTCAAAGTGCAACCAGACGCGCTGGCTACTATCACCTTCGACGCACTGCCCGGCGTCGAGATGCAAGGGCGCGTGACGCGCATCCGCGAACTTGGTGAGAATCGCCAGGGGGATATCACCTATCGCGTGATTATCGTTCCGAACCAACACGATGCGCGTTTGCGCTGGAATATGACGGCTTCGGTGGCTATCGGTCAGCCGTGAATACGGAACGACACTCCACCTGATAGAGCGATCTATCGAAACCCGGACCATCAAGCACGTGGAGCGGCTGACGTGGGCTTCGACAGGCTCAGCCTACGTCAGCCGCAAAACGGTCAACACGGGCAATGATTGTGCAACATCTGGTTGTTCGCTCTATGAGGGAAAGGGGCGCCCACAGGGGGCGCCCCTTCTGGCGGGGAGGGCGGGATTTGAACCCGCGAGGGGGGGTGCCCCCTACGGCATTTCCAGTGCCGCGCACTAGGCCACTATGCGACCTCCCCATATCGACGGCGGTGATGGCGCTGAGCCGTTGCGCTGCAACGGCTCTACCCTCGCACCTCTTGCCTGGGCAAAGGACGAGTGCAAAGAGCCGCAGCCGGTTGTGGCCGCCCTCGCACCTCTTACGTCTCACCTCTTGCCTGGTCAAAGGACGAGTGCAAAGAGCCGCAGCCGGTTGTGGCCGCCCTCGCACCTCTTACGTCTCACCTCTT
>NZ_JBYNRX010000055.1:0-10917 GCF_057785375.1 Roseiflexus sp. | reverse complement strand
GGGGGTAGAGCCGGTTCAAGGCTTGGCGGATGGCACGGTATCGGCGTACGTTGTCGCTCATGATTCCTCCTAGGGCTGGGACTCGCCATGGAGTATACCATAAGTCAACCCCCAGAAAAAAAGTGTACGGTAGTGAAATCAAGCAAAAGGTTCAGCCGGTGAACTCCTGGTCTTGAGTGCGGCTGCCAGGACGCTGCCTGATCGCTGGCTAATCGCTCAGGATGCGATTTTTGAACCGCAGCCAGATGTGTTCACTCAGATCGATCATGTGTTTATAAGCGCTTTTGGCATCTTTCTGGTCGAAACAAAATCATGGAACGGTATGTATCGTGTTTATGGCGATAAGTGGGAGAGAAAAGACCGATATCGCTGGATTGGCTGTCAAAGCCCCACTATTCAGGCAAAGCATCCACAGATATCTATGGCTTTGGTGGGTCAGTCAACATGTTTCAGGGGATATTTTTCATAAGATAGCGCCTCATGTTCATACCCTGATTTTATTGACACATCCTGCCTGGATTAAGGCAAGAGCAACTCCGGTTATGATATTCCCTGGCGTGAGTTACTTGATGGCCCACCTCCTGTCACACAGGCACGAAGTATTACAAGGAGCGGACATAACAACCATCGCACATCTTATCGCCCTCCAACCTCGATATAATCCAAACTACCATATCCCAATATGCCCACAATGCCATATACCGATGGTATGGCGCGAGGGACAGCGAGGACCCGTCCAGGGTCAGTGGTTCTACGGATGCCAGAACTACCCTGCTTGCCGCGAGACGCGCAACGTGTAAAACCACTGCGTTGCCGCCCTGCGCAGGGTGATAGACCGCGCCGCCGGTTTCCTCAGTCCCGCCCTCACACCGCCCACGGCGGCCGGCGGCGTGCTTTGAAGGCGGCGATCCCCGCGCGCGCTTCGTCGCTCGTGCGCACGCGCGCCAGCATTTCGACCACAAAGCGCCGCACGGCGTCGCGTTCACTCTCCCACACTACATCTACCACCCGCTTGGACGCCACAATCGCTTCTGGCGCGCTCGTCAGGCAGCGTTGGGCGATCTCCCGCACCGTGGCATCGAGTTCGTCCAGCGGCACAACGCCATGGATCAACCCAATCTCGAAGGCGCGCTCGGCGCTGAAGCGTTCGCCGGAGACGAACAGCGCCCGCGCCTGGCTGACGCCGATCTTCGGCACGACGTACTGCGCAATCACTGCCGGGATCAACCCGATCTTGACCTCGCCAAAGCCGAAGCGCGCCGTGTCGGCGGCAATCGCCAGGTCGCAGCACGCGACCAGTCCTGCGCCGCCGCCGATAGCCGCGCCATTGATTCGACCGAGCACCACTTTCGGGCACATCCAGATCGTCTCGAACATTGCTGCCAGCGCACCGGCATCCGCCATGTTGTCCTCGAACGACAGCCCCATGGCATCCTGCATCCAGCGCATATCGCCGCCAGCGCAGAACGACTCGCCCGCGCCGGTCAGGACAATGACGCGCACCCCTGGATCGCCGGAGAGCGACTCAAAGGCAATGCGCACCTCTTCGATGGTCGCAGCGTCGAAGGCGTTGTGAACGTCAGGACGGTCGAGCGTCACGGTTGCAATCGATCCGTCGCGTGTGATGTGAACGGTCATCAGGCATGCTCCTCACCGCGCAGATAGCGCAGTAATGCGCGGCGCTTGTCCAGCCGCCGCTGGCTTTCCTCGTCGCCGCCCTGTAAGACCTCATCGAGCGTCCGTTGCGCCTCTGGATGGTCGAGCAGGTCGCGGTGCGCGTGGAAGACGCTCAGCGCCGCTGCATCGTCCTCGGCGTTCAGGAACGCAAAGATCGCCTTCCCCTGCGGCGTCTCGGTCCACGTCTCGCGGTAGACGCGCAATTGCGCTAGAGCGACGAGGCGCTGCCGCAGCCCTTCGGCAACATCCGGTTGCCCGGCGTCGGCGAACTGTTGCGCCAGATGCTCCACCACTTCAGCGAAAGCGTCGTTCAGCGTCAGGGGCCAGCGGTCAGCCACCTGCCGCAATTCTTCGAGGGTCGTCGCCGCCAACACCGCCTGGAACGCGGCGGGAACATCCTGTTCCGCCTGCTGACGAAGGGCGATCAGCCACTCCAATCGTTCCCGCAGCGTCTCTGCCGCAGGGTCGGTTGCCGCCCGCTGCGCAGCCGCCAGGAACTCATCGCTCATCACCAGCGGCTCACGCTCGACCAGCGTCGCCAGGCTGGCGCGATCCGGCAGCGCCAGCAGGTGCGCCAGCGCAGACTGGAAAGCAGTCTGGGAGAAGGGTGGGTCAGAATACATCGCATCTCCATTACATACGGAACACACCGAAGTGCGTCGTCTCGACCGGCGCATTGGCAGCGGCTGCCAGACCAAGCGCCAGCACCGTGCGCGTGTCTGCCGGGTCGATCACGCCATCGTCCCACAAACGCGCCGTCGCATAGTAAGGACTGCCCTCACGTTCGTAGGTTGCCAGGATCGGCGCGGTGAACGCCTCGCGCTCGGCGCTGCTCATCTCGATGCCCCGTGCTCGCAGTGCATCGAGGCGCACTGTCAGCAGCACGCTCGCCGCCTGCTGCCCGCCCATCACCGAGATGCGCGCATTGGGCCACATCCAGAGTTGGCGCGGCTCATAGGCGCGCCCGCACATCGCGTAATTGCCGGCGCCGAACGAACCGCCGATCACCACCGTAAACTTGGGAACCTGCGCATTCGCAACCGCCATAACCATCTTGGCGCCATCTTTGGCAATGCCGCGCTGTTCATACTCCTTGCCGACCATGAAGCCGGTGATGTTTTGCAGAAAGACGAGCGGAACACCGCGCGCGCAGCACAGTTCGATGAAGTGCGTTCCCTTGAGCGCGCTTTCCGAAAAGAGCACGCCATTGTTGGCAATGATACCAACCGGTGCGCCGGCGATATGCGCAAAACCGCATACCAGCGTTTCCCCGTAGGTTGGTTTGAACTCGTGCATCCGGCTCCCATCGACGATCCGCGCAATCACCTCGCGCACATCATAACTGGAGCGCGGGTCACGCGGAATGATCCCGTACAACTCACGCGGATCGTACAGCGGCGCCTCCGGTTCACGCCATTCCCACGGCGCCGGACGACGCGGACCCAGGTTCGCCACGATGGAGCGCACGATCGCCAGGGCGTGGAGATCATTTTCCGCCAGGTGATCGGCGACGCCGGAGATGTGGGTATGGACCACTGCGCCACCGAGTTCCTCGGCGCTGACCTCCTCGCCCGTCGCCGCCTTGACCAGTGGCGGACCGCCGAGAAAGATCGTACCGGCGCCACGCACGATCACCACTTCGTCGCTCATCGCCGGCACATACGCACCGCCGGCGGTGCACGACCCCATGACGGCGGCGATCTGCGCAATGCCTTTGGCGGACATACGCGCCTGATGGTAGAAAATCCGCCCGAAGTGATCGCGGTCGGGGAAGACCTCTGCCTGAAGCGGCAGGAAGGCGCCGCCGCTATCGACAAGATAGATGCACGGGAGATAATTCTGCTCAGCGATCTCCTGAGCGCGCAGATGCTTTTTGACCGTCAGCGGATAGTACGTACCGCCCTTCACCGTCGCATCGTTGGCGACGATCATCACCTCGCGCCCGGCGACGCGCCCAATGCCGGTGACGATGCCGGCGGAGGGAACCGGTTCATCATAGACCTCGTGCGCTGCCAGCGCCCCAATTTCGAGAAAAGGGGTCGCCGGGTCGAGCAGGCGTTCAATCCGTTCGCGCACAAGCACCTTGCCGCGCGCTGTATGGCGCTCACGCGCCTCCAGGGGACCGCCGGCGCGCGCCTGCGCCAGCCGGGTGCGCAGGTCGTCGAGCAACACCGCATACGCCTCCGCATTGGCGCGGAAGGTTGCCGAGCGGGGATCAACAAACGACTTAATCGTGGTCATTGTCGGTTGAATCGTCGGGCGCAACGACGTTGCGCAGAAAACGGGCGCTCTCTTCGGGCAGCGCCGTATTGATGAACATCCCGGTGCCCATCTCGAAACCAGCGGTCTGAGTCACCCGTGGGATGACCGTCACATACCAGTGGAGATGGCGCGCCAGGCGTTCACTCTCCGGCGCCGACCGAATGACGTAATTATAGTCGGGATCGTTCAAGCCGTAGTAAATCCGGCGCAGCACATCGCGCAGCACATGCGCAAGGTCCTCGATCTCATCGGCGGTCGCATTGAGAAAATGCGCGGTATGGCGGCGCGGCACAATCCAGAGATGGAACGGCGAATACGCGGCATACGGAATGAACGCCACAAAATGGCGACTGCGAACGACGATGCGATCCTGTTGCCGTTCTTCATCCTCGCACATGCGGCAGAGCACACACTCGCCATAGTCGTCGAAGTAGCGCCGCGCCTCCTCGTTCCGCACACGAATATCGTGAGGAACAACCGGCAACGCCACTGCCTGCGCGTGGGGATGGAGCAGCGACGTTCCTGCGGTCGCGCCATGGTTTTTGAAGAACACGATATGCTCGATGCGCGGATCGCGGCGGTAAATTGCAGCGCAGGTCTGAAACGCCTGCAGGGTGGTGATCAACCCTTCGACCGGATCCAGCGCCGCGCATGTGTTATGCCGGCGCGACTCGACCACAATATCGTGGTAGCCAAACCCCGCCAGCGAGCGATTGATCCCGTTCAATCGCCGCTGATACTCATCGTGTTCCAGCAATGCCGGGAAACGGTTGCGCACCACGCGCACCTGCCAGTCGCCGGTGGCGGGCAGACAAAAGCGCTCAAGGTCCAGTTCTTCGTTGCCAGGGCAGAACGGGCAGTGCGGATCGTATTCGGGGCGGTCGAGGATACTCCCGCGCGACGGCAGGATGAACTGTTCAGGCCGTCGCGCCCGTTCGGTGGCAATGATGACCCACTCGCGCGTTGCCAGATTCTGTCGGATCTCGGGCATGACGCTTCCTGTGACCGGACAGCGGACCCTTACGCCAATACCAGGTTACGCCAGTTCTGCAATCGTGCTCACCAGACGCGCCACCGACGGGCGTTGGCAAGGGCTGTGTCGATGCCACTGCCGAACGCACAAGAGTCGATGGGCGACTCAGGGAGCGTGAGTACTGCGTCAACCTGCATAACTCAATTATACCCGTGAACCGCATGTTCGAGATCAGCAATAGCGCGGGCAAGTTCCACGGCGATCGGATGATCGCCCAGCGCGCTCCGCACCGCCGCCAGGATTTCGCGGTAGTACCACAGCATCTGAGCAGGACCGCGCTTGAAGCGTTGCCACACCGCAGCGCCAACCAGCCCCAGGTCGGTGGTGATCGAATGGATGTTGTGCAGGGCGTCAGCCGCTTTCAGCGCAGCGATCTTTGAATCGCCGTTGCGGAGACCGGCAATCGCCTCGGTCTTACGCTCCTCCCACGAACGTTCAGCGCCGCCGATCCGCTTGCGTTCCGACACGGCTTCGACCAGACGAGCGACTTCGGCGCCGAATAACACTTCCAGTTCTTGCGGCGCAACATCGCAATCCTCGACCACATCGTGCAGCACCCCGGCGATGACCACGTCCTCACCAAAGCCATGGCGCAGCAGAATGACGGAAACATGCACTGCGTGCACGATATAGGGAATGTCGGTTCCCTTGCGCACCTGCTGCCGATGCGCGCGCGCCGCGAATTGCAGCGCCCGCTCGTACTGGCGGGAAAAAGCAGAGGCATTCATAGGTTCACCGATGCATCACCGCATCGAACCGGCGCGCCAACACGCCGATGCCAATCAACTGATAGATCAGAGCAATCAGCGCGTCGATCCACACGCCAGACTGTCCGGCTTCCAACATCCAGTAGACATTGACCATCCAGTAGGTGGGAATGATGCCAAATGCCGGTTTCCATGGCGATTGAACGAAAAAAGCAATCACCGGCAACATCAGCACAATACCCGAAAGTTTCACCAATGCAAACCCCTGCACCTTGTTCTGGGCAAACGCCGCCAGATAGAGCGCGAACAACGGCGCAAGCGGCGCAGCGACAATGCCGATGAGCGCTATGTGCATCAGAGACAGCATGCTCAACCCCGAGAGCGGGAAGATGACGAACAACATCACAAATGCCAGAAGAGCCGGTATGGTAATACGGTAGGCGAAATAGCGCGGCAGGGAAAGCGGCGTCACCTGCAGAGCGACCAACGTCTGATCATCCTTCTCATCGAGCAACAAAAACCCGACCAGGGTTCCGAAGACCACCGGGGTCATAATGACGAAGAAATACCCCAGCAGCGCCGGATAGTAGGGTGTCAGATCAAAGGCGTATCGGTCGGTCATACGATCATTGAGGAATGGCAATCCCCAGCGGAGCACGAGAGCCCCGATCACCGGAAGAAGAATCATCCACGACAGGAGGCTATCGCGGCGCACACCACGCACGTCAATCGGTCCTAGAGCGCGCAGCATTTGAATGGCGTTCATGGTCGTCGAACTCCTTCCTTCGTGATGACAAAGCGGTAGAAAGCGCGCCGACTAATAGTATAACCGATGCCGACCCACACCCCGGTGTACGCCACAGCATACACGAGTTGCCAGCCAGGAAGCGGAGTGTACGCGGCGTGAATCAGGAAGAGCGGCGCCTGCAACGGGTGCAGGTAGAGACTCCAGTGCTGCCAGAGGTCGAAATAGGCGAGGAGCGGAAGTGAGAACCCGATCGTCCAGATCGCGGAGGGCATCAGAAACGCAGTGATCGAATCGTAACGCGCAACCACGAAAAAGCCATAGAACGCATACATCGCCACAAACCCTGCAATGCCAAGCAGCATCCAGAACCAGTTGAACGCTGGTCCACTCACGATCAGAATGAGTGCGAGCGACTCGAGCGCCGAAAGGACGAACAGACTAATGACTTTGGCAAGCAGATATTCCCGGTTGCGCAAGGGAGTGACGATTTGAGCCTCGAGCGTCCCTTCACCTTTTTCGAGCAGAACCATGCCCGCCATAAAGTAGAAGGCATTGATCACCAGATTTTCGAGCAGGATGGGGGGCCACCAGAGCGACCAATCCACCTCGCCGAATTGCCGCAGCACAATCGCCGTCAAAACTGCTATGAAGGCTGATACAAAGTAAAAGCCATTGCGATACTGGCGGACAATGTCCCAGAAGAGGGTGTAAAACAAGCGTTTCATGCGAGACTCCGACCGGTCAACTGGATAAAGATCTGCTCCAGAGTGGCTTCCTGGGTGTGAATCGTCTGTACCGGATGGCGGATCGCCGTCAGGAAGTCAGGATTGTCCGCCAGGCCATCGAGCGGAAAATCACAGGAGACGGCATGACCTTGGGCAAGGTATTCCACGCGCACGTCTTTCCGCCCGTAGCGCAACTTGAGCGCCCGCGGCGAGTCGATCATATTGATGCGCCCATCGACGATAAATGCCACCCGATCACACAGTTCATCGGCGATGGTCATATCGTGAGTGGTCAGAAAAATGGTCCGTCCTGCGTTGCGCTGCGCTTTGATCAAGTCCTTGATACGGCGTGCATTGACCGGATCGAGTCCGGCGGTTGGTTCGTCGAGGAAGAGGAGACGTGGATTGTGAATGAGCGCCCGCGCCAGATTCAGGCGAATCTTCATGCCCTTGGAGTACTGCGACACCAGCAGGTTGCCATCATCCTCCAATCCGACCATCGCCAGCAGCGTTTCCGGCGGGACGGTCGAGCCGGAGTACAGACGACTGAAGTAGCGCAGGTTTTCGATTGCAGTCAACTTGCCATAGTGGTTGGGCAGCTCGAAACAGACGCCGACATGCTCATAGTAGTCGCTATTCCAGGCGCACAGGTCGCGCCCCAACACATGCACCGCACCCGAAAAGCCGTGCAGCAGTCGGATGAGGATCTTCTGCGTGGTGGATTTCCCCGCTCCACTAGGACCGAGGAAACCAAAGATCTCGCCGTCCTGAACCTCAAAATGCAGGTCCCGGATCGCTAGCGCGTTTGCACCAGCATAGGTGAAATTCAGATGTTCGACGGTAATCATGGGTTTACTTCTTTCGCAGTCCTGTTTCCAGAAGAGTGATGACCTGATGGATAGCCCGACGGATATCACCCTGATCGAAGGCATCCGCGCCATCGGCAAGTGCCTGTTCCGGCGAAACGCCGAAACGACGCATTAGATGTGGACCCAGTTCTGTAAAGACAGCATTGAGCACAAATGCTGCAATGTCGAGATCGATACCGGGATCGAGCGAGCCGTTGGCGACGCCGGATTGAACCAGATCGCGGAAGTAGGCATACCCGCCATGCCGGATGGCTTGCAGCGTCTCCTCCGGCAGAGGCGCATCATCGAACAATGCTTTGTATGCGATGCGCGCCAGCCGCGGATTGCTGAACTGAAACTGCATTCCCGCATCGATCAACCAGCGCAGATGCGCAAAGAGATCAGCAGACGGTTCTGGCGGCGAATGGCGCATAAAAGCGATCTTTTCCTCGATTGCCAGTTGAATAAGATACAGGTAGCAGTCCTTCTTATCGGCAAAATACTGGTAGAAACTGCCCTTGGCGATCCCGGCGCGTTCTGCAATGCGCCCGACAGAGACATTGTCATAGTCATTCTGCGAGAATTCATCGAGTAAGACATCGAGCAGCCGTAGGCGTTTCTCTTCGGGCAGGTTGAAGAAGGTCTCCGTCGGCACAGGCGCACCTCACAAGATAAGAATATGTCCATTGTTCCGGCCCTTTCTTAATATGACCGCTCGGTCATATGACCAAGCGGTCATATTATAGTGCTCTTCGTGGAAAATGTCAATTCGATGATCCGTTGGGGGACCAGCGAGCGGGCGCGGGGGACGGGGCAGGGAGGGAGTGCAACGAAGAACCGGATGGAATGATTACATTGCCGATCTCCTTCCGATGACAGATGACCCCTTGACAGACGTATCAGACGATATTAGTATAGTTCATACAATCAGATATGCTTCTAACTGGTCATTCTATACAAATCAGTCAAAACCTGCACGATGATGTGCAACTCAACGAGGAGGAGCGGGACATGAGTTACCAGAAACACGCGACATACGGATCGGTCGTGGCCTGTGACTGTTGCGGAAGCATCGGGGCCATCGGCGACCGCGACTGGCGGCAGGTACGCGGCAGCGGCATAGCCGACGCGATGCACCTCTGCCGGGCATGCCGGCGGCGCGCCGTGTGGTGTGAGGCGCATCAGACGTACCATCTGCCTGAGTCGTTCCATCGCCGACCCTGTATTGCCTGCGGCGGATTGTTCACTGCTCAGGTCGCATGGAACCTTGAACACTGTCCATCGTGTCGTCGTGAACGCGGCATTGTCATCTCGATACCGGTGCAGGCGAGCACTGAACGAAGGGAAAGGTGGTCCTGGCTCTTCCCCTGGCGCGCGCTGCGGCGTCATCGCTCCGCCCATTCAAACTTCCGTCGCTAACGGTTCACTCCCGCTTCGCGCTGATCCGGCGCTCCCTGTCTTTCTGACGGGGATGGACGGGACCGATCCTCCCCGACGGGGTTTCCACGCGCTCAGCGCGGGCTTTTGCCCGCAGTGCCCCAGCGTCCTGCTGCGCGCACCGGCAATCATGGTTTTACGTATTCCGCTATCCACTCGTCCGTCCGGCGGCTGAAGCTGCGGGCTATGGTTGCCAAGCCCGCCTGCGCGGGCTGCACCGGGCGATACCGGATTATTTTTCCAAAAACCATTACTGCCCAAATGACCGCGTACTAGTATGAGATGCGCAGCGCATTTTCGGCATCCCGACACCTGGTTTCCCCCCATCCCCCTTCTCCCGCAAGCAGTGCGCTGAGCCTGCCGAAGCGCGATGCCGAAGCGGGGAGAAGGGGGCGTTGGGGCACAGCGCCGCCCCTTGCGGTGAGCCTGCCGAACCGCGACTGTACTGGCCTCTTCGTACCCTCAAGCGAGCGGTGCAATCGAAGGGCTTGCCAAAAACGCTCGCTCTTGTGAGCACCTGGGACCTCCCCCAGCGCGCCATTTCACGGCATCTACTTTGTGGTATAATGCACAGTCATGAAGTGTGCAATGGCGAATATCACCCGTGACCACCGACCAACGCACCTGCAACCGGACTCCACATTGCACTGCCTTGGTCTGTCGGTGTTGGCGGCATTGGTGCTGGGGGTCCTCAACCCGCTCTTCTGTGTGCTGCACTGTTCCATGATCGATACCGTGATGCACCGGCACGCCCCCTCTGGGAGCGTGCGATTTGTGTGTCACCTGAGCGGCATATCGCATGCCGCCACCGCAGAGCAGGCACACATTCCCGGCCAGCATTCTACGGCGCCACGCGCTGTGTACGATGGCGTCCTCATGCTCCTTGCCATGTGCATCGCATTCGTAATTCTTATTGCTCGCCTGACGCCGACCGACAGATGGCGGTGGAACGGCGAGTCGCCTGCGCCCCCGCTTCCCCCGCCCAAATTGCGGTATCTCCTGCCAGTGCAGGTATAACGTCCGCTAGTGCCAGGTGATAGGCAAGAGGCAGGAGGCTAGAGACAAGAGGCAAGAGGCAAGAGGCAAGAGGCAAGAGGCAGGAGGCAGGAGGCAGGAGGCAAGAGGCAAGAGGCAAGAGGCAAGAGGCAAGAGGCAGGAGGCAGGAGGCAGGAGGCAAGAGGCAAGAGGCAGGAGGCAAGAGGCAAGAGGCAGGAGGCAGGAGGCAGGAGGCAAGAGGCAAGAGGCAGGAGGCAAGAGGCAAGAGGCAGGAGGCAAGAGGCAGGAGGCAAGAGGCAGGAGGCAAGAGGCAAGAGGTGGGAAGGTTGCAAGGCGGGAGGAGTTGAAGGTTGAAGGTTAAGAGGCTCTTGAACCTCTCGCCTCTCACCTCTCGCCTCTCACCTCTCACCTCTCACCTCTCGCCTCTCGCCTCTCACCTCTCGCCTCTCACCTCTCACCTCTCACCTCTCGCCTCTCACCTCTC